>JAGNHB010000011.1 GCA_018001935.1 Acidobacteriota bacterium | reverse complement strand
CGGGGGCGATCCCGGCGGAGCTGGCGCCGATCCTGGAGCGGCTGTCGCTGGACGCGGCGGAGTGGCTAGCGTCGGTGCAGGGCTACGAGCGCCGCTTCCGCCGGGTGGTGGGCTGCGCCGGCCGCCTCGCGGAGCTGGCCCGCGCCGCCGGCCTCAAGTGGTTCCAGGGCGTCGCCGCCTGCCGCAAGCTCTTCCTCCCCGCCCGGACGTAGACCTCGCTCGAAGCCAGGTGATAACCTCCGGGCCGGGTTGCTCTCAAACGGCGAAAGCCCGGCAGCAGTCGGGAGTGGAAAATGGAGATCTCCAGGAACGCTTGATCCGCCGGGAACCCTTTCAGGGAGCGACGCATCCGCTGGTCACTCGGCCCCCCCGTTCCTTGCCCCCGCCCACCCCCCGCAGAAAGCCCACAACAGCGAAGAAAACCACTCTGAAAGGGTTCGGGGCCTGATCAATCCCCAAACTCGACCCATCGCTGCGCGAAGTCCCAAGGGTGAGCCTCCCTGGACCGGCGGCCTGGGATGGGATCAAGGACACTCAATTGAGATCCTTGAGTGAGTGTCCTTGACTCGATCCTGGCGGCGGCCATGGCGGAGGCGGCGCGGGCGCTGGCACGGGCGTCGTGACTGGCCCCGCTGAACGCCGCGGACGGCCGCAAGGGAGTCTTCGCCACGCTGACGGCGGTGGAGTACTACCGGTTGCTGACGCGGTAGAGTGGCTGGCGTCGGTGCAGGGCTATGAGCGCCGCTTCCGCCGGGTGGTGGGCTACGCCGGCCGCCTCGCGGAACTGGCCCGTGCCGCCGGCCTCCGATGGTTCCAGGGCATCGCCACCTGCCGCAGGCTCTTCAGACCTGAGCGAACCTAGCCCCAAAACGTAAGAACTCCTGATCTTGTAAGAACTCCTGAAGCTGTTCTTGCAGCCGAGGGTGCCGACGCCCCGCTGGCGGGTCCTTCTTCCCTTCCCATCGTCCTCGATGATCTGAAGGTATCCAGCTCTGGATACCCTCCTCCTCATCGATCCGGTGAGTGTCCTTCAATTCCACCGCCGAGCATCTCCCGGATAGCGGCCTCGCCGGTCAACCGATCCTCCCTCTTCTTTGCGATCAGTTTCATGACCAGATCAGAGGTCGCCGTCGACAACCCGGCTTTCACTTCGTGGGGCGGGATGGGGTCCCGGTACATGATGGAGAACATGATGGACAGGTTGTCGTCTCCTTGGAAGGGGCGAGTCCCCGTCAACATCTCATAGAGGATGACACCCAGGGAATAGAAATCCGCCTCGGGCCCTACGACCCGCTCCCCTCCCAGCATCTCGGGGGGAAGGTAGGACAAGGTGCCGGCGACGGAACCGGCCTCGGTCAGGGACTTGGAATCCGCGAAACGCGCCAGGCCGAAGTCCAGCAACTTGATCTGCTCTTGCAGAAGACTTTTCGGCGCGCGGCTGTGGCTCAGGGACCCCTGAGAGAAACCGCGGGAAATCATGATGTTCTCGGGCTTGATGTCACGATGGATGACACCCTGGCGATGGATGTCGCACAGCACGTCGAAGAGGAAGGCGAAGAGGGCGACGGCCGCCCGTTCCTCGAAAGGACCGTCGTTCAGCAGGCGACGCAGCGTCATCCCTTCGAGATACTCCATGGAGAAGTACATCCGATCGTTGTGCTCGCCCCGTTCGTAGATCGCCACCACGTTCGGATGCTTGATGCGTTCGCAGATGAGGCCTTCCTGCACGAATCGCTTCCGGGAAGTTTCATCCCCCAAACCCTGGTCGAGGACTTTCAAGGCGACCACTTGCCGGTTGACGATGTTCACGGCCTTGTAGACAACCCCCATGCCCCCCCGGCCCAGCGTTCCCAAGACCCGGAAATGGGCCACATAGGTGGACCGCTTCCAGACGACGTAGGCCCTCCAGAGCCTCCGCCCCCCGAAAAACACCAGGTTGAGGAGCACGGCCAGGCCCACGATGGTTGCGATCCGGAACCAGGTAGTCCGCCAGAAGGGGGGGACGATGTTGACCCGGATCACCACCCCCTGATCATTGGTCACGCCGTCGCTGTTGGTTCCTTTCACCCGGAAGAAGTACTCTCCGCCTTCCAGGTTGGTGTAGGTGGCGACCCGGGAGGTCCCCGCCTCGATGTAGCCGCTGTCGAAGCCCTCCAGCATGTAAGCGTACTGATTCTTCCTGGGATTCGTGTAATCCAGCGCGGCGAACTCGAAGGAAAAGGAGTTCTCCGTGTGGCGGAGGGTGATATTCACGGTTTCGGTGACGTCCTGCGGCAGCCGGGCATCCCGGCCGAACAGTTTGAACCCCGTCAGAACCACGGGCGGCACGTGGGGATTGTCCACGATGGCCTCAGGGCGAAACAGGCTGAACCCGTTGATTCCCCCGAAGAGGAGTTCGCCGCTGCGCAGGCGGCAGTAAGCCCACTGGTTGAACTCACTGCTCTGAAGCCCGTCCATGGCGTCGTAATTCCTGAATTTCCTTGAGAACGGGTCGAAACGGGAAAGCCCGTGATTGGTGCTGAGCCAGAGAAAGCCCTGGGTGTCCTCGCAAATCCCATACACGACGTTGTTGGGCAACCCGTCCTTCATGGTGAAACGCGCAAATGCCCCTGTCGCCCGGTTCATCAGGTAAAGCCCGTTGCGGGTCCCCACCCACAGGTACCCGCGGCTGTCCTCGTAGAGGCAGCGAATCCGGCTGTTCCCAAGTTTACGGAGGTCGGCGGGGTTGACTTCGATCCGGGAGAAAGTCCCCGTCCCCGGGTGGTACTGGTTCAAGCCTCCGTTGGTACCGATCCAGAGCGTTCCCGAACGATCCTCCAGCAGGCAGGAGATGTAGTTGTCACAGAGTTTCCTCGGGTCCCCCGGGTCGGCCTGAAAGGTGGTGAACTTTCCTGTCCGTCGGTCCATGCGGCAGAGTCCGGCGGAGTAGGTTCCCACCCAGAACTGCCCATGCCGATCCTCCAGCAGGCAGAGGATGTCGTTGGAACTGAGGCTTTGCGGGTCCTTCTCCTCGCGAAGATACCGCACAAAATCGCTTTTCCCCGGGTCGAGCCGGTTGAGCCCGTGACTCGTCCCCACCCAGATCACCCCCTCCCGGTCCTGGCAGAGGGATTGGATGTTGCTGTTGCTGAGGCTCCGCGGATTGTTCGGCTCGTGGAAAAAATGGTCGAACCGCTGCGTTGAATCGTCCCACCGGTTGAGACCGTTCTCCGTACCGACCCAGAGACGCCCGGACTGGTCCTCCAGAAACCCGAGGACAAAGGGGTTGCTCAGGGACCCTGGCTCCCAGTCGTGAGAGGGGAAATGTGCGAATCGTTCACGCTTCAGGTCCAGCTTGTTGATTCCGCCGCTGTAGGTCCCCACCCAGAGGACACCGGCGTCGTCTTCGAACAGGATGTTGATGTTGTCCTGGCTGAGACTGTCGGCGATGCGCGCGTCTCGCCGGTACGTGTTCTTGAGGGCGAGGTCCTTTCCCAGGCGGTAGATGCCGGTGGTCGTCCCGATCCAGAGTTCACCGGACCGGCTTCTCATCATCATGTTGACAACGACCGGGGTCGCGGGGCCCGATGAACCAAACAGGCCTTTCAGATCCCGGACCTCCCCTGACCGCGTGTTCAACTCCACCAACCCCAGGTTGGTCCCGATCCATAGGCGATCGCGCCCGTACTGGAAGATCGACCAGACTTCCGAGGGTTTCCTGGACTCCCCAAACACCCTGTTCAGCGGGAAACGCCGTACCTGCCCGGTGCCCCTGTCCAGCCGACAGAGGACCCCCTCGGCTGTGCCGACCCACAGAAAACCGTCCTCCGCCAGCAACATACACCGCAGAAGGTGATCCGGGACCTTGCGGTCGTCCTTCGGGTCGGGGGCAAAGTGAAAGCTTCGGCCTGTTGACGGGTCAAAGGCGAGAATCCCGCCCCGACGGGTGGCCAACCAGAGGATACCCCTCGCATCCCGGCAAATGGACGCGATCCGATTGATCCCCTCGACACCCGGATTCACGCGGGTGAAATCGTACCGGACGAAACGCCCGCTTCGACGATCGTACCGGTTCAGGCCGACGTCGGTCCCGATCCAGAGGTCACCCTGCTGGTCGAGGTGGAGGCAGTACGCCAGGTTATCGCTGATGGAATTCGGGTCGTTGGCATCGTTCCGGAAAACGACGAAACGGTAGCCATCGTAGCGGTTGAGGCCGTCCTGGGTCGCGAACCAGAGAAAGCCGCGCCGGTCCTGGCAGATCCCGTTGACGACGCTCTGCGAGAGGCCGTCCTCGAGAGAGAGGTGCTCGAAGCCACTTCGTGGGGCCTGCAACCGAAGGGGAAAGGCGGTTCCCGCCCAAAGCCCCCCCCAGAGCAGGAAGAACAGGACGCAGGGCAAGGATGTTCCCCCCCCCGGGGTTCGACCGCCAGAAGACCACGGCCGCCCGAGGAGCCAACCCCGTGCATGCCGGCGGCCCGGATAACCGGCAGCAATACCAGAGATCGAACCGCCCTCCCCCACCCTCCAGGCCAAGCGTCTTCGATAGTTCATCGGGACTCCTTCTGATCGCCCTGCACTCACAGGTCGCATTGTATACTTATCCAGGCTCATTCGGCCGACCTCTCCCGAACGGGCCCAGGACAGCCCCTGAAGCCGAAGATTTGAGGACACTCACTCGTCGGATTCGATTGGGTGTCCTCTTCTTTCTCACGCTCACCGGCCGGCCGCACGCTGTCTCCCCCCTCCTCGAGGCAAGGGTCAACCCGAAAGGCCGAGGGCTTCTCCGGAGGCCGCTTCCGTCAGGGCGAAGACCACGACCCGGTCATAATCCCGGTACTGGCTGTACATGCCCGGCGCGGGGACGGCAGTGAAGACCCGATGGAAACCCACCTGGTACAGGATCTCGTACAAAGCCGCCAGGGTGGGCACCATGGAGAGGGGGCGCGCCCCCTCGACGTGGGCCTCGTCGGAGCGGACCAGCGCGATCCCGGGGCCGTGCTTCAGCCGGGTGTCGCTGCCCCAAAGGCACTCCAACTCCGGGACGGGCCGGGCCACCTGCGTCTCGACGACGCAGACGCCGCGGGTCAGGACCCGGGCTCTCTCCAGGGCCCAGACGGGGTTGTCCAGGTGATACAGCAGGCCGATGAACAGCGTGAGATCGTAGGGGGCTCCCGTGAAAGCACCCTGTTCGTACAGATTACCCGCCCGAAAGTCGAGGTTCTCCATCCCCGTGATCTGACGGATCTTCTCAGCCCGCTCGATGTGGCCGGGCCGGGGGTCGATGCCGAGGACGCGGCGGGCGCCGCGGACGGCCAACTGGGCGCTCCACCACCCCTCGTGGCAGCCGATGTCGAGGCAGGTCAGCCGCGGCCAGGCCGAGCCCACGACGCAGTCCAGCCAGGGGAACACCAGGTCGGCGCGCACCTGGTGGATCTCGTCGATGAGCGGGTCGGCGGAAACCGTGCTCGCACCGTTCTCGAAGGTGAAACGGTAAAACCACGGAGGCGGCGCCGCGGCCAGGATCTCCTCGGCCGTGTGTTGGGTGGGTAGGCGGCGAACCGATTGATACCGTACATTCATGAGATCATCCTTGGTGTTTTTTCCGTCGGAACGGCAGTCGAGAGCAGTATAGAGGGAATCGGGGCGGTGAAGCAAGGGGGTGAAAAGACCAATCCAAGCGTTCTCTCCCCTGGCTGGATAGAGTGAGTGTCCTGCGGTCATGTGGACAAGGCATCTCTCGCCCACCGGCATGGCGGGCGGGAGGCGAGCCTGAAAAGCGTTGTGTTTGCCGGAAAAAATGCTATAATCCGCGGTCTGGCCGGACCCACAAACCACACGCCAGGAAAGGGGTTTTCGAGGCCGCCGTCTCCGTGCCGGCCTCGTTTGAAGCATGAAAACGAAACCACGTCCTCAATTGGCCATACTGAGCGAACTCACCCGGAACGACTTCACCGTGCGTTACCTGGGTTCCTACCTGGGGATCTTCTGGGCCTTCATCCACCCGGCGGTGACCCTCACCGTCCTGTGGTTCGTCTTCGAGATCGGGTTCCGGAGCCAGCCGGTCCTTCACGTCCCCTTCTTCCTCTGGCTCATGACGGGGTTGATCCCCTGGTTCTACTTCCAGGAAGCCATCTCGGGCTCCTCCACCACCTTCCTGGACAACCAGCACCTGGTCAAGAAGATGGTCTTCAACGTGAACCTCCTGCCCTTCGTCCGCGCCTGCTCCACCTTCATCATCCACCTGGTGTTCATCGTGATCCTGTTCTTCTGCTACCTCATCATGGGGGTCGCGATCCCCTGGCAGGCCGTCCAACTGCCCTACTACATGGTCGCCATGCTTACCCTGACCGTGGCCTTCGCCCTCATCGTCTCCTCGTTGACCATCTTCGCCCGGGACACCCCGCAGGTCGTCTCCATCGTTCTCCAGATCGGGTTCTGGCTGACCCCGATCTTCTGGCCGCTCCAGATGCTCCCGCCCGGAGTCCGGGACTGGTTCCGCCTCAACCCCTTCCACTACGTCATCGAAGGTTATCGCAACTGCCTGATCCACCGGGAGTGGTTCTGGGAAGCCCCGATGCAGCTCCTGTATTTCTGGGGGTTCACGGGGCTCCTCCTGCTGGCGGGAGTGACCATTTTCCGCCGTCTCAAACCCCATTTCGGAGATGCAATCTGATGGCCCGCCGCCGCCCGAAAACGACCACGGCCCGCCCCGAGGCGCCCACAGCGGAACCTGCCAGCGGGAGCGAGCCGGTATCCCCGCCCGAAGCCACGGCTTTCCGGTTCCCGCCCGTCTCACCGGCTGCGCCGCCCCCGCCGGGGGAGGCCCGCGTCCTCCGGTTCACCCGGCACTTCCTGGAGTTCGGCCCGGTCCCCGCGGAGGCTTCCGAGGGGATCATCGTCCGCCGGGATGGGATTCCCGGCCCGCTCCGGCCCCCGGTCCTCTGCAGCCGCGGTCTCGACGGCGGGCGCACCGCGTGGAACTGGTTCACCGAGCCGCTCCGGGAAGGACAGTCGATCGAAGTGACCGACGTCCGCGGGAATCCCCTGACCGAGCCCCTCGTGTTCCGGGCGTCCGAGGAGCCGCCGTTTCCGGTGGCCTTGTTCTCCTTCCCCGACTGGGCCATCGACCGGGTGACGGTTCAGGCCGGTTTTGTCCGGATCTGGGGATGGATCCTTCCCCCCTCCGGCTGCCGGTTCCTCTCCGTGCGACTCAACGGGAGACTGATGGCCATGCGCCAACTGGAGTCCCGCCCGGATGTCGAGGCGGTCTTCCGAACCCTGGGCGACCACGGCCGGGCCTTCCCCTTCGAGGCCTGGAGCGAATCCCCCGTGACCGGTGCAAAGACGTTCCGTTTCCAGCTGCACGGGGAGGGGATTGCGGAACACGCTCCCCTCTCGGACTACTGGTACCCCGCAGAGGACGACGGAATCCCGCTCCCCGACGCCGACCGCCGGGAGCGGGTGATGGCGGACCGCGACGCCTCCCAGTTCCTCCTGCGCGGGATGACCCTTCACCGGAAACTGTCGTTTCTTCTGGAAGCCCTGCTCCCGGGCCGGAGCGTCGTCCCGGCGGTCCTGGACTGGGGCTGCGGGTGCGGCAACATCGCCCGTTACCTCTCCACCCGGGAGGACGTCGCCTTTTTCGGCACGGACATCGACCCGGACAACATTTATTGGTGCCAGTCCCACCTCCCCCGGGGGACCTACCAGATCAGCCCCCTTCTGCCGCCGCTCCCTTACCCCGACCGGGCCTTCGACTTCATCGTGGGGATCTCGGTGGTCACCCACCTGGACGAAACCTGCCAAGAGGCCTGGCTCCGCGAGTTGTCACGGCTCTTGAAACCGGGCGGGTTCGTGGTCCTTTCCGTCCAGGGGCTGCAGGCCATGGCCAAGATCGATCCGGGCCAGGACGTTTACCGACTCTGGAAGGAAAAGGGGTTTTTCTTCATCCCCCAACCCCACGAGATCGGCCGGATCATCGGCGACGAGAGCTACTACGGCACGGCCTACCACAACCTCCACTACATCCTGGACTCCTGGTCAGATCACTTCCAGGTTTGCGCCTACCTTCCCGCGGGACACGGGCACCAGGACCTGGTGGTGTTGCGCAGCCGGGAAGCGGCCCCGCAGCCGCTCCCCCTGCTCTCCTGGGGGCCCGAAGCCGTGCGCGAGGGGTTCGCCGGACCGGGGGCCCGTGCTGACGGCATGTCCCCCGGCGCCTCTGCCGCCGTCTCGGTCCCCGGCGCGGGCGCCCCGGCATTTCCCTTCGTGGTTCCCACACCGGAAACACCCCGCCCGGCGGAGGAAGCGGCCCAACTCCCCCCCCAACCGGCCCCGGCAACGGGGGAGGAAGTTTCTGCAACCCCGGTCATCCGGATCGAGGGGCTGACCAAGACCTACCGGCTCTACGCCCGGAAGCTCGACCGGCTGAAGGAAGCCCTGCACCCCGGTAAAAAAGTTTACCACCACGAGTTCAACGCGTTGCGGGATGTCTCCCTCCGTGTCCCCGCAGGGCGCACCCTCGGCATCATCGGGAAGAACGGCTCGGGGAAGTCGACCCTCCTCAAGATCGTCTCGGGAGTGCTGACCCCCACCCGCGGGCGAGTGGAGGTTGACGGGACCCTCTCGGCGCTGCTCGAACTGGGGGCCGGCTTCAACCCCGAGCTCACGGGGCGGGAGAACGTCCTTTTCCTGGGCTCGCTCACGGGCCGCACCCGCCGCGAGATGCAGGAACTCTGGCCGGAGATCGAAGCCTTTGCCGACATCGGCGAATTCGTGGACCAGCCGGTGAAGACCTACTCCAGCGGCATGTTCGTCCGGCTCGCTTTCGCGGCCGCCGTGCACGTGGAACCGGACGTCCTCATCGTGGATGAGGCCTTGGCCGTCGGAGACATCCGCTTCCAGCAGAAGTGCTTCCGCCGGATGCGGGAGTTCCGGGAGAGCGGGAGGACGATCCTGCTCGTCACCCACGACCTGGGCGCGGTCCGCAGCCTCTGCGACGAGGCCGCCTGGCTCAGGGACGGACAGCTTCAAATGCTGGACACCCCGGACCGGGTCATCCGGGAGTACACGGCCTACATGCACTACGACAGCGACACCGCCCCTCCCGCAGCAGCCGGTTCCCCGGGCCTGCGCCCCACCGGCGCCGCACTCCCCTGGGTCGACCTTTCCGCCTGCTCCTTCTTCGGCGAGGGGGGCGCCCGCATCACCCACGTGATGTTCCGCGAGGAGGACTCCGGGCGCCCGCTCCAGACCCTCCAGGGGGGCAAGCCGGTGGTCTTTTCCATGAACGTCCTCGTCCTGAAGGACCTGGAGTGCCCCATCGCCGGCTTCCTGCTCAACGACCGGACCGGGAACCACATCCTGGGGATGAACACCGCGGTGCTGGGCGGCGAGAGCCTCCCCCGGTTCGCCAAGGGTGACCGGGTCCGGATCGACTTCTGCTTCCGGTTCCCCTTCCTCACCAACGGTGATTACACCTTTTCCGTGGCGGTCGCCGACGGGACCCTCATGAACCACGTCCAGCACCACTGGGTGCACGACGCTTTCGTGATCCGGGTGGCCGGGACCGACCCCGCGGCGACGCTCGGCTATTACCTCCTCGTCGAGAATGCGTGCTTTCACGTGAAAAAGGAGTCGGATTGAAATCCCGGCCGGTACTTTCCGGGGAGCGTTACCACCCTTCCATGATCGGCCAGATCGCCGTGGAACACTGGCACCGGTATCTGGCCCTGGAGGGGATCTGCACGGACCGCGTGGTGCTCGATGCCGCCTGCGGTGACGGTTACGGCGCCTTTCGCCTGGCGCGGATCGCCCGGCGGGTGATCGGCGTCGATAATCACAGCGAAACGATCCGGTGCGCCCGAAAGGCTTACCGGCACGGCAAACTGGTTTTCGTCCAGGCGGACATCTCCCGGCTCCCCTTCGGGAAGGAACGGTTCGACGTGGTCGTCTCCCTGGAGACGCTCGAGCACCTCCCGGGGCCTTCCCAAACGGCATTCCTGGTCGAGGTCCGGAGGGTCCTCAAGCCGGAAGGCGTGCTCGTGATCTCCACACCGGAACGGGAGCTTTACAACCAGACGAGGGGAACGCCCAATCCTTTCCATCTCCTGGAGCTCGATGGAGGCGAATTCTACGGGTTCCTCTCCCGGCACTTCCGTCACGTGGCCGCCTGGAACCAGATCGCGCGCTTCAGCAGCCGGATCTGGCGGCAGGAGGAGGACGCGAAGGTCACCCGGCTGATCCGGGGCAAGGACGGGCTTTGCCGGCCGGAGGACGACCCGGGTCCACTGCCGGGCGAGTACCTGCTGGCGGTTTGCTCGGATGCATCACCGCCGCCCCTGACCGCCGGGTGGGCCCTGGATGTCGACAACCAGAGCCGGATCGAGCTCGAAGATTGCCGGGAGCAGATTCTCGTCTCGCGCGAGGCCTGCACGGCCCTGGAGGCGGAGATCCGGCGCTCCCGGGAAAACCAGCGGATCCTCAAGGACGAGCGGGCCGTATTGAAGAAGGAGCTCAAGGACGCTCTGTCCCAGATCCGAACGTCCCGCCGGGCGATCGTTCTCCTGGAGGAGGAGATCCGGCTCTCCCGCGAGAACCAGCGCATCCTCAGGGAAGAAGAGGGCACCCTCGGGCGGGACCTCCGGGATGCCCTAGCCCAGGTGGAGGCTTCCCGCGAGGCCGCCGCCCTCCTCGAGGACCAGATCCGGCGAGCCCGCGACAACCAGGATATCCTCAAGCGCGAGAAAGCCGCTCTCCGGAAGGACCTCGTCGACGCCCTCGCCCAGGTCGAGGCGTCCCGCAGGGCATCCACCCTCCTGGAAGACCAGAATCGGCAGGCTCGCGAGAACCAGGGAATCCTCCAGGACGAGAACGCCCTCCTCCGAAAGGACCTCGAGGGTTCCCTGGCCCAGCTCGACGCGGCCCGCGAAGCGGCCGCCCTCCTCGAGGACCAGGTCCGGAAGGCCCGCGAAAACCAGGCGATCCTCCAGGACGACAACGCCGCGCTCCGGAAAGGCCTTGAAGACGCCCTCGCCCAGGTCGGGGCTTCCCGAAAAGCGGCGGCCCTGCTGGAAGACCAGGTTCGGAAATCCCGCAGCAACCAGAAACTCCTCAAGGGGGAAAACGCCACTCTCCGCCGGGGTTTCGACGATGCCCTGGCCCAGCTCGAAACGGCCCGCGAGGCGGCCACCCTCCTCGAGGAACAGGTCCGCCGGGCCCGTGAAAGCCAGGAGACCCTCCAGGGCGACAACACGGCTCTCCGAAAGGGCCTCGGCGACGCCCTGGCTCAGCTCGAAACGGCCCGCGAGGCGGCCGCCCTTCTCGAGGGCCAAGTCCGCCGGGCCCGCGAGAGCCAGGAGACCCTCCAGGGCGAAAACACCGCCCTCCGGGAGGGCCTCGGCGACGCCCAGGCCCAGCTCGAAACCGCCCGCGAGGCGGCCGCCCTTCTCGAGGGCCAGGTCCGCCGGGCCCGCGAAAGCCAGGAAATCCTCGAGTTCGAGAACACCGATCTCCGAAAAGGCCTCGCCGATGCCCAGGCTCAGCTCGAAACCGCCCGCGAGGCGGCCGCCCTCCTCGAGGGCCAGGTCCGCCAGGCCCGCGACAGCCAACTCACCCTCCAGGGCGAAAACGCATCCCTCCGGGGAGGCCTCGGCGACGCCCACGCCCAGCTCGAAACCGCCCGCGAGGCGGCCACCCTTCTCGAGGGCCAGGTCCGCCGGGCCCGCGAGAGCCAGGAGACCCTCCAGGGCGAAAACACCGCGCTCCGGAAGGGTCTCGGCGATGCGCTAGCTCAGCTCGAGAGGGCCCGCGAGGCGGTCGCTCTCCTCGAGGGCCAGGTCCGCCAGGCCCGCGAAAGCCAGGAAATTCTCGAGCACGAGAACACCGATCTCCGAAAAGGCCTCGGCGACGCCCAGGCCCAGCTCGAAACGGCCCGCGAGGCGGCCGCTCTCCTCGAGGGCCAGGTCCGCCAGGCCCGCGAAAGCCAGGAAATTCTCGAGCACGAGAACACCGATCTCCGAAAAGGCCTCGGCGACGCCCAGGCCCAGCTCGAAAAGGCCCGCGAGGCGGCCGCCCTCCTCGAGGACCAGGTCCGCCGGGCCCGCGAGAGCCAGGAGACCCTCCAGGGCGAAAACGCCGCCCTCCGGGAGGGCCTCGGCGATGCGCTAGCTCAGCTCGAGAGGGCCCGCGAGGCGGTCGCTCTCCTCGAGGGCCAGGTCCGCCAGGCCCGCGAAAGCCAGGAAATCCTCGAGCACGAGAACACCGATCTCCGAAAAGGCCTCGGCGACGCCCAGGCCCAGCTCGAAAAGGCCCGCGAGGCGGCCGCCCTCCTCGAGGGCGAGGTCCGCCGGGCCCGCGAAAGCCAGGAAATCCTCGAGCACGAGAACACCGATCTTCGGAAAGGCTTTGCCGACGCCCAGGCCCAACTCGAGAAGGCCCGCGAGAGCCAGGAGACCCTCCAGGGTGACAACGCCGCGCTCCGGGAGGGCCTCGGCGACGCCCAGGCCCAGCTCGAAAACGCCCGCGAGGCGGCCGCCCTCCTGGAGGGCGAGGTCCGCCGGGCCCGCGAGGCGGCCACCTTCCTCGAGGACCAGGTCCGCCAGGCCCGCGACAGCCAGGTGATCCTCGAGCACGACAACGCCGCGCTCCGGGAGGGCCTCAGCGACGCCCTGTCCCAGGTCGAAACGGCCCGGGAATCCATCCGGCTGCTGGAGGACGAGATCCGTCGGGCGAGGGAGAACGAGGCGCTCCGGGACGCGGAGACCCGCGCGTTGCAGGTCGAGCTCGGCGGTCGCCTCGACGAGATCGAGACGGCCCGGGCGACCATCACGGGCTTCGAGGAGGAGATCCGTCTGGCGAGGGTCAACCACGGCATCCAGGAGAAGGCCGCGGATGACCTCCGGACACGCCTCCAGCTCGCCGAAGCGGAGATCCGGCGGTTGAAAGGCACATCCCCGCATTCAAACGGAAACGGCTCATGAAAAAAGACGCCCAGTTCAACCTCGAGACGCCCACGGAGTGGACCTGCGCGGTCGGAGACATGGTTCGCGTTTCCGGCTGGTGTTTTTCCCCCACCCGCCGGCTGGCGGAGATGAGCGTGCTCGTCGGCAAGGACGAATTCGCCGCCCAGGTCCGGATGCATCGTCCCGACGTGCAGGCCTACTTCCAGAACCAGCCGAATTCCCTGGAGAGCGGTTTCGCCTGCCCGGTGACGGTCCGTCGAAAGGGGAAGTGGGCGCTGCGGCTCCGGCTCGGCTTCGAGGACGGGTCAACGGAACTGCTGGACCCTGAAAAGGTCCTGGAGGTCTCGGACCTGCCCTTGTCCGGAAAAATCCGCAACTACCGCCGGATTTCCGGGATGGTGGTGGAGAAGAGCGTCAACTGGGTCCGGGCCCGGAAACGACTTCCCCGCCCCCGGGAGATCCCCGAACTCGTGAAGATGCTCCGGCACGCCTTCGCCGTCCAGAAGGTGAAGGGGACCGAAACGGTGCCGCCGGGGTTCGAGATCCCCCGGCCCCGCGACCCCTACGCGTGCTGGGTCGAGAACAACCGCTGCAACGGGCGCCGCCGCGAGGAGATCCGCCACCGGATGGACCGGTTGGGCCAAAGGCCGCTGATTTCCGTGCTGATGCCGGTCTTCAACGCCTCCCCGGCCCACCTGGAGGAGGCGGTGAGTTCCGTGCTCGGCCAGGTCTACGACCACTGGGAACTCTGCATCGCCGACGACGCCAGCACCAACCGGAAACTGCAGCGCTTTCTCCGCCGGCTCCCCGAGCGCGACCCGCGGATCCGACTGGAGTTCCGGCCCGTCAACGGCAACATCAGCGAGGCCACCAACTCGGCGGCGGCCCTGGCGAAGGGGGAATACCTGCTGTTCCTCGACCAGGACGACCTCCTCGAGCCGGACGCCCTGGCCGAAGCGGTGATCTACCTGGACGATCACCCCGAAACGGACCTGCTCTATTCCGACGACGACAAGGCCGGAGCCGGCGGGGTGCGCCTGGCGCCCCAGTTCAAGCCCGACTGGTCACCGGAACTTCTCCTTTCCTACATGTACTTCAGCCATTTCTTTCTGGTTCGGGCTTCCCTCTTTCGCGAAACGGGGGGGTTCCGCAGCGCCTTCGACGGCTCCCAGGACTACGACTTCGCCCTCCGGGCCTCGGAGCGGGCACGCCACGTCGGTCACGTCCCCCGGGTGCTCTATCACTGGCGGATCTGCGCCGGTTCCACCGCCGCGTCCGGCGCCGCCAAGCCCGCCAGCTTCGAGGCCGGTCGCAAAGCGGTCCAGGAAGCGCTGGACCGGCGGGGCATGGAAGCCGAGGCGTACCAACCCGCCTGGGCGAAGAAGTGCGGCGTCGGGATTTTCCGGCACCGCTTCGAACTCTCCCGCCCCCCCTCGGTCGCCATCCTCATCCCGACCCGGAACATGGTCAAATACCTGCGGCGGTGCGTCGATTCCATCCTGGCGAAGACCCTCTACCCCAACTACCGGGTGATCATCGTCGACAACGAGAGCGACGACGAGAAGACCCTCGCCTACTTCCGGGAGATCACCGCCCCCGGGAGCCGGGTCAGCGTCCGGACGGTCCCGAACCCCGCCGGCGGGTTCAACTTCTCCCACCTGAACAACCGCACGGCGGAAGCCGTGGACGACGACTTCGTGCTCTTTCTCAACAACGACACCGAGGTCCTGCGCGACGACTGGCTCACCCAGATGGTCGGCTACGCGCGGCAGCCCGGCGTGGGCGCCGTCGGGGCCCGGCTCATCTTCCCGGACGGCCGGATTCAGCACGCGGGGATCGTCCACGGCCTGTACGACGGTTTCGCCGGCCCCGCCTTCAAACTCCTCCCGGCCTCCGACCACGGCTACCTCTCATACACCCAGGTCTCCCGGAACTACCTGGCGGTGACCGCCGCCTGCATGCTCACCCCGCGGAAGCTCTTCCTCGAGATGGGCGGTTTCGACGAGACGCGGCTGGGCGTGGCCTACAACGACGTGGACTACTGCTACCGCCTGGTGGACGCCGGGTACCGCTGCGTCTACGTGCCGGAGGCCGAGCTTCGGCACCACGAGGGGGCGTCCCGCGGTTCGGGCGACCACCCCGCCGAGGAGGCTTACTTCCGGAGCAAGTACGCCGGCCGGCAGGACCAATACTACAACCCCAACCTCTCCCTGGGCGACGAGCGCTTCCAGGTCCGGAGCCGGTGCGCCGTGCTGCGTCCGCCCCCGCGCCCGATCCGCGCCTTCATGTGCGGTTTCAACCTGAACCTGGAGGGCGCCCCCTTCAGCCAGTACGAGGTCACCGCCGCCCTGAAGGAACAGGGGGTTCTCGACCCCGTGGTCTTCTCCCCCGAGGACGGCCCCCTTCGCGAGTACTACGAGCGGGTCGGGGTCGAGGTGATCGTGGACCGCCACCCGCTCGCGGACATCTACACCCTTCCCGAGTACCGCGAGGCGATCCGCGGGTTTGCGAAGCTCATCCGGAGCCGCGGGGCCGAACTGGTCTACGGCAACACCATGCAGACGTTCTACGCCATGGCGGCCGCCCGCGACGCCGCGCTGCCGGCCGTCTGGAACATCCGGGAGAGCGAACCCTGGCAGACCTACTTCAACCACTTCGGCCCGGACATCAACCTCGAGGCCCTGGGCTGCTTCCCCTACCCCTACCGGGTGGTGTTCGTGGCCCACGCCACCCGGCAGCGGTACGAGCCCCTCAACACCCGCCACAACTTCGCCGTGATCCACAACGCGCTGAAGAACGACCGGTTGGCGGAGCAGGCCGCGCGCGCGTGCCGGGAGACCCAGCGGGCCGAACTCGGCATCGCGCCCGACGAGACGGCGATCCTGCTCCTGGGGACGGTCTGCCGCCGCAAGGGCCAGCACGACCTGGTTCGGGCCCTGGAGGCCATCGACGGGGATCTTCTGCCGAAACTCAAGATGGTAGTGGTGGGGGACCGCGACAACGACTACGCGAAGGAACTGCACGCCCTGGCGGAGGCCCTGCCGCCGGAGCGCCGCGAGCGGTTCCTTCTCGTCCGGGAGACCGAGGACGTGGCGCCCCACTACCAGGCCGCCGACCTCTTCGTCTGCACCTCCCGGCTGGAAAGCTACCCGCGGGTGATCATGGAAGCCATGTTCTTCGGGCTCCCCATCGTGACCACCCCGGTCTTCGGCATCACGGAGCAGGTGCGCGAGGGCGTCAACGCCCTGTACTACCCGCCCGAGAACATCCCGGGCCTGACGGGCGCCCTGGAGCGACTCCTGCGCGACCCGGCGCTCCGGGAGTCCATGGGACGGGCCTCCCGTGAACTCTACGCCATCTTCCCCGATTTCCCCGAGGTGGTGGACGCCTACGCCCGGGTCTTCCGGGAAGCCTATTTCTCGCCGGAACAGGAGGCCTGATGAACCGAATCCCGGAACCCATGCTGCGGTACCGCAACCTCGTTGCCGACCAGTTTCTTCGGGGCGAGGGGATCGAGATCGGCGCCCTCGACTCGCCCCTGCAGACCCGCAAGCGGGAAACCGAGGTGCGCTACCTGGACTACCAGGACAACGCGGCCCTGCGCGCCACCTACCCCGAGATCGACCCGAAGTCCGTCGTCCGGGTGGACCTCGTGGACGATGGGGAGACCATGGCCACCGTCCCGGACGAGAGCGTCGATTTCATCGTGGCCAACCACTTTCTGGAACACTGCATGGACCCCACGGGAACCCTCCGGACCCACCTCCGGAAAATCCGGGAAAAGGGTGTCCTGTTCTACTCCGTCCCGGACAAGCGGTCCTGTTTCGACGTCAACCGCCCCCCCACCCCGCTCCGCCACCTCCTGGCGGACGCCCTGGACGGGGGGCGCGGCACCAGGGTCGAGCACTACGCGGAGTGGGAGCGCCTGGTCAACCGGACCCCCGAGGACCAGATCGACCAGAGAGTCGAGGAGCTGATCCGGATCGACTACAAGATCCATTTCCACGTCTTCGAGATGGAGAATTTCCGGGTCTGGGTCGATTCCCTCTGCCAGTACTGGCTCCACGCGGACCTCGAGAACCTCTCGCGCAACCACACCGAACTCCTGCTGGTTCTCCGGAAGCTCCCGGCTCCCGGTGCCTCCCCGTGTTCCCGGCCGGGCGAACCGCCCTGCCGGCCGCAGCGCTGAGGGAACGTCGCCATGTGCGGAATCGCCGGCTTCGCCGCCCTGGACCCGTCCCGTCTGCCCCCGGGGGCGCTGGACGCCATGCTGGACGCCATGGTGCACCGGGGCCCCGACGGCAAGGGGGAGTACCGGGAGGGAGGGGTCCAGCTGGGCATGCGGCGGCTCTCGGTGATCGACCTGGAGCAGGGGTGGCAGCCGCACTTCTCGAACGGCCGCAACATCGTGGCCTTCCAGAACGGGGAGATTTACAACTTCAAGCAGCTCCGGCGAGAGCTGGAGGCAAAGGGTTACGGCTTCCTCAGCCGCTCGGACACGGAAGTCCTGGCCCACGGCTTCGCCGCCTGGGGCTTCGACGGGCTCCTCCGGCGGCTCGACGGCATGTTCGCCGTCGCCATCCTGGACCGGCGGAACCGCCGGCTCCACCTGGCCCGGGACCGCTTCGGGGAGAAACCCCTCTTCGTGGCCCAGTGGCCGGGCCTCTTCGCCTTCGCCTCCACCACCCGCTCGCTGGCCCTCCTCCCCGACTTCACCGGCGCCGTCGACCCGCGCGCCCTGGACTATTACCTGGCCTTCCACTACGTCTTCGGCAGCCGCACCCTCTTCCACGAGATCGGACGGGTGCTCCCCGGCGAGGCGCTGGAGGTCGATCTGGGGGACCTCAGCGTCAGCCGGCGCTTCTACTACGAACTCCCCCTGGGCCGGCAGGCGGCCTGCAGCCCGGGTGAACTGGCCGAGTGCCTGGAGGAGGCCACCGCCTCGCGGTTGGTGGCGGACGTCCCCGTGGGGGTCTTCCTGTCGGGCGGTCTCGACAGCTCCCTGGTGGCCGCCATGGCCGCGAAGCACCAACCCGGGATCCCCACCTTCTCCATGGGGTTTACCGTCCCCGAGCGGGACGAGTCGGCCCACGCCGCCGCGGTGGCCCGCCACATCGGCAGCACTCACCACCACTTCCGCTTCGACGAGGACTGCTTCCTGGACCTGCTGCCCCAGGTCGCCCGCGCCCTGGACGAGCCGGTGGGCGACCAGGCGACCCTCCCCGTCTACTGGCTCTCCCGCGAGGCCCGGAAACACCTGACGGTAGTCCTCTCCGGCGAGGGGGCCGACGAGGTCTTCGGCGGCTACCGCTACTACCGGCCCTTTTCCCCGGTGCTTTCCTGGAAGCAACGGCTGAAGCTCGTCCGCCGGGGGCCGTCCCGCCCCGACCCCGTCAGCCGGCTGATCCAGAACGCCGAACCGGTGACCCCCTCGGGCTTCCCCCTCCTCACCGACGTGGCGGGCCGGCGCCGGCTCATGACGGAAGACCCCGGCGTCGAGGCCCCGGACCTGGACGAGGCCCGGTTCATCGGGCGGATCGACGAGGCCCCCGACCCCCTCGGGCGCGCCGCTGCCGCGGACCTCCTCTCCTGGCTCCCCGACGACCTCCTGGTGAAGTTCGACCGGATGACCATGGCCCACTCCCTGGAAGGCCGCGCGCCCTTCCTCGCCCCGGCCGTGGTGGAGAAGGGGGTAGCCCTGGCCGCCGCGAAGCGCGTCCACGGCGAGACCCTCAAGGCGAAGCTCAAGAAGGCGGCCCGGCGCTACCTCCCCGCCGACATCGTCGAGCGGCGCAAACAGGGGTTCGTCCTGCCCATGCGGGAGTGGCTCTTCACCTGGTTCCGCCAGGCGGGCGGGGCGGCGGAGTACTGCACCGCGCGGCCCTTCCCGGGCCTGGACGGGGAGGAGATGCGGCGGGTGATCCAGGAGGACCTGGACGCCGGCCTGCAGCGGGAACGCCTCCTCTTCGCCCTCGTCCTGCTCCTGGAGTGGCACCGGGAGTTCACGGCCTCCGTCGCCGCGGCGAGGGGAAATTGGGCTGTAGTCCCTACGAAGTAAGATCTTTGGCAAAATGAGCAAGATTTGAGATCATCGGTGGGCTCCCACCGCTTTCAGAGCGGGGAAACCCGATGCGGGGACGGAGGAGGGAATCCCGGCAGCGTCGTCCGGCATGCCCCGGGGCTAAAAGGCCCCGTTTGTGCCGATCCGGGTCCGGGATCGACGGATCAGGTCTCTCGCAAAGACGCCAGGACGCCAAGCCTCGCCAAGGAATCCCCCTTCTCCGCTTCCGGCTTTGCGAGGCTTGGCGTCTTTGCGCCTTTGCGAGAGGTAAAGACCGCCTGTTTTTTTCTGGAGCGTCCGGATGATCCGTTTCCATCCGTGTTCATCCGTGTTCATCCGTGGTTTCTCTCCGGTTTATCCGGGTTGGGCTGTAGGCTGTAGGTCCGGAGGGATTCCCGTCGGGGTTGGTATCGGAATCGGTATCGGTATCGCTATCGGTATCGGAATCGGTATCGGTATCGGAATCGCTATCGGGATCGCAGTCGCCGTCGGGATCGCGGTCGGAACCGGAGGACGCCGGAGCGGGTGTTCGCTCTGCGGAGTGCGGCGTGAAGGCTGCCGGAGCGCCGCTTTGACCGCGCCGCGCAGGCCGCCGGAGCGGCGCGTTCCGGTCCACGGCAACGCGGAGCCACCCCGTACCGGCAGTTTCGCAAAAGGTGAACCGTGTTCTCTCTTTCGTATCGGCATCCACTCGAACTTGACGTCCTCCTAAAAAGTCGGGGGAACGTCGACATTCTGCCGGCAACCTCTTGCGGATTAACATCGGAATCTGTTTTTCCCCTCCAAGGTTCAACCGCAATCTCCTTCCCGGGCCCGCGCCGCCTTTGTCCCGCCGGTTGCCCCCCGCCTTCCGACGCCGGTCACCTTTTTCCTGTCCTTTTCCTCCGGCCTCCTGTCTCCGGTCTCCTGACTCCCGTCACCTGACCCGCCATGCCTTCCCTCGACCTCCTCCTCCCCACCCGCGACGGCGCCGCCTATCTCCCGGACCTCCTGGACTCCCTGGACCGGCAGACCGTGGCCGACTGGCGGCTCCTGGTCTTCGACGACGCCTCGGCCGACGGCACCGTTGACCTCCTGGAGCGCCGCATCCCCCGGGACTTCCGCCTCCGCCTCGTCGGCCGCGCGACGTCGCCCGGCGGTCCCGCCGCCGCCGTCAACGAACTGCTGGCCCACTCCGACGCGGAGCGCGTGATGTTCTGCGACCAGGACGACGTCTGGTTCCCCGACAAGGTGGAAAAGACGCTGCGGCGCCTGGCGGCGCTGGAACGGGAGGCCGGCCCCGGGGTCCCGCTCCTGGTCCACACCGACGCCGTGGTGGCGGACGAGGGCTTGAGGACGGTCTCCCCTTCCCTGTGGCGGTACCGGCGGCTCAACCCCGACGCCTCCCGCTCCTTCCCCCGGCTCCTGATCCAGAATCGCGTCACGGGCTGCACCACGGGCTTCAACGCCGCCCTGCGGGCCCGGGTGGGGGCCATCCCCGAGGGGGCCCTGATGCACGACCACTGGTTCGCCCTGGCCGCCGCCGCCTTCGGCCGGGTCGGCTGGGTCGCCGAGCCCACCCTCCGCTACCGCCGCCACGGCGCCACCGCCACGCGGCTCCGCTCCTGGGCGCTCCGGGACGCCCCCGGCGTGCTGGCCGAAGAGTGGCGCGCCCCGAGCCTCCGGGGCTACCTCGCGCGCCTGCGGGCCCAGGCCCGGGCGTTCATCGACCGCTTCGGCCCGGACCTCCCCCCCGGGGCCGCCCGCGCCGCGGACGCCTTCGCCCGCCTGGACGAGGCCGGCTGGCTGGCCCGCCGCCGGCTGATCTTCCGGCACCGCCTCTTCCGCGACGGCCTCCGCCGGAACCTGGCGCTGCTGCTGCTGGCGTGAAAGGACAAAGGACCAAAAGGACCAAAAGGACCAAAAGGACCTAAAGGACTTCAAGGACTTCAAGGACTTACTGGACTTACTGGGCTTATTGGGCTTATTGGGCTTATTGGGCTTATTGGGCTTATTGGGCTTACAGGGCTTACAGGACGTCCCGGGGTTGCTGTCCTTTAGGTCCTTTTGGTCCTTTAGGTCCTTTCGTCGTTTCAACCCTTCATAACCTTTTCTTTTCTTCTCCGATGACCCGGGGTGCGGCTCCCGGCCGCGCGCCCGCCCCGCCTTGCGCCCCCGGTTTCCCGGGCGGCGGGAATCCTCCCCCGCGCGCCGCCGGCCGGGAGGATGCTCCGGAGCAAGGTTGGCCCCCGGCGGCGCGCGGGGGGAAATGAACAATAACCTCATTTACTACAAATATTTCACCCCTGACGGGGTGAGGGCGCGGAGGCGATCGACTCCCGGTGGCGGGAAAACCCGCCCGGCGGCCCCGTCTCCTCGAACGTCCCCCCGGCCCGCCAAGAAGCCGGATTTTTCCCGGTTCCCGAATTCGGCTTGACTCGCCCTGCCGGGCCGGTTATTGTCTTTCTGGACTCGGAGACAGACGAACACCGTGTTTCCCGACCCCGCCCCTCCGTCCCGAACACGGGGGGGCGGCAGGGGACGGGCAACGAGGAAACCGCATGGATCACAAACAGAAGAAGGCCCTTCACGTCGCCGAGATGATCGCCGGGCTGGCCATCGGCCTTCAGATCCTCGTCAAGGCCGCGGACAAGGCGGAGCACTTCGCCGAGGCGCCGGTGAAGATCGTCGTCCTCTTCCTCCTGGGCCTGTTCGTCATCGTCGGATCCGTCGGGCACCGCCGGCTGGAGAAACGGGTCCGCAACGCCCACGCATTGTTCCACATCCTCGAGGGCGCCGCCCTGGTCGTCTCCGCCGTCATCCTGTTCGAGAAGGGCCGCATGCGCCTGCCGCTGATGCTTCTGATCCTCGGCCTTCTCTTCGGGGCGGTCGGCGCAGTGGCCTTCCGGATCACGCCGGAGAACTGGAAGAGCCGGAGCCGGCTCCTGATGCACGGCATCGGGCTGGCCGCCCTGGCGGGAGGCGCCGCCCTGGCTGGTTTCACGATGGCCAACGACCGGGACCCCTGGGCGATGGGTTGCGGGGCCTTGACGATGGGGGTGGGCTGCCTCGCTCTCTTCCATGCCGACGGGTTCCTCGCCCGGATGGGTAAAAAGTACCCCGGGCCTGTGCCGGAAGCGCAGCCAGACCCTGAAGAGGTCCCGGGCCCCGGCCCGCAAGCTTCGAACGGTGGTTGATAACCCCTGGTTCCAACAGATTTCGGGAGGTCGATCTTATGCGGAAAGTGTTCTTCTTCTGCCTCGTCGCTCTGAGCGCTTGCCTGCCCGCCTCCGCACAGGACAGCGTGGCCCGGGAGCTGGAGGACCTCCGCAAGGAGAACGCGCTGTTGCGCGAACGGGTCCGGAAGCTGGAGGAATCCCAGAAGGCATCGGACGAACTCCGGCACCGCCTGGAGGCCATCGAGGCCCTTCTTGCGAGCCAGGGCAAGACCGCGCTCCCTCCCCCGGAGCCCGTGGCCCCGGTCCCCGTCGCCGCCGCCCTCCCCGTCCCCCCGGCCCCGGAGGCGGAAATCCCGAAGAAGCCCCCCATCAAGGTCTACGGCAACATCGAGCTCGACCTGACCCACGACTCCAACGCTTCCGCCGTGGGGGGGTCCCTCGACACGTACGGCAACACCACCTTCGACCTCTCCCCCCGGCCCAGCCGGGTCGGCGTCCTCTTCAACGGCCCCCGGGTGGGAGGATGGGAGGTGTCCGGGAAGGTGGAGACCGACTTCAACACCAACGGCGCCTCGGTCACATCCCCCTACATCCGCCTGCGGCACGGCTTCTTCACCGCGAAATCCGACAAGTGGAAAGCCTCCTTCCTCTTCGGCCAGACGGACGACATCGTGGGCGGCATCACCCAGGTCGACTCCATCAGCTTCCCCACCGAGGCCTTCACCGGCGACATCGGGAACCGCCGCCCCCAGATCCGGGCGGAAAAGTGGTTCAAATTGGGGTCCACGCTCGTGCTCCGCCTTCAGGGGGCCCTGGCCCAGACCACCAACACGGTGGAACCTCTCTTCTCCAACCAGATTCCCATGGGAGGGGATCCCATCGACGTCCACGTCCCCACCGTCCTCTGGCGGGCCGCGCTGGAGTTCCCGTGCTTCTCGGGACAAAAGACCACCTTCCTCGCAGCGTACGGAAACTGGGGCCGGAAGTCCACCCGGACCTCCCCGGAGAAGAACATCAAGGTCACCACGTGGTCCATCGGGGGCGAGGCCCAGGTCTGGATCCGCCCCAGCCTGCTCTTCATGGGCGAGGCCTGGACCGGCGAGGTGATGGACCTTTACCGGCTCAACTCCTTCATGCTCGACAATTTCGGCGCCCCCCTGCGGAACACCACCGAATCCATCGGGGGGTGGGGGTCCCTGACCTGGTGGCTGCGACCCAACATCCGCGCCAACCTGGGGGGCGGTTTCGACTTCCCCGTTCTCGGCGACGGGAGCGAGAACACGTCGTACACCTGGTTCTGGAACGTCTTCTACGACTTCGACGCGCACTGGGAGGTGGGTGTGGAGTACTCCCGATGGTACAACGCCTTCCCGGGCCCGGACGAGATCAGAACCAAGAACCGCTACCAGGCCACCTTCCTGTACCGGTTCTGACGGCCGGGAAGCGGATTCCCACGCCTCGCCCGCCCGGGAAGAAAACGGCTTGCCGCCGGTTCACGGGGCGGAACGGCCGAGGAGAAAAGCGTGAAGCCCGGACCCAAGCCTTCGACGAACAGGGGAAAAGCGGTCCAGCCACCCCATCCCGACGCGGGCGGGAGTTCGCGGAACCCTTGGTGGTGGCCCCTGCTTCCCGCGGCGGCGGCGTTCCTGCTCTACCTTGCGCAAATCCCCGCCGCATCCGGGGACAAGGACGGCAGCGAGTTCACCCTGGTACTGGCCTTCGCCGGCGCCGCCCACCCCACGGGCTACCCGATCTACACGCTCGTGGGGCACGTCTTCTGCTCCGCCCTCCACGGGCTCGGCGCTTCCTGGCCCTGGGCGGCCAACACCTGGAGCGCCCTGGGCGCGGCCGTAGCCGTGTTCTTCCTGAACGCCCTTTCGCTCCGGCTTCTCCCCGCCTCCGCGCCGATGCGCAAAACGTCACGATTCCTGGCAGGCCTGGCCCCCACGCTCTTCTTCGCGTTGAACCCCATCTGGACCTACGAGGCGACGCTGGCCGAAGTCTACAGCTGGCACGTCGCCTGGGCCCTCCTGACCGCCTTCGTCTTCAGCGGGATGAGCCGGGCGCTGGCCTCACCCTCGGCGCAGTGGGCGGAACGCCAATCCCGCCGGGTCGCCCTTGTTCTCGGCCTTCTCGTGGGGTTCGGCGCCGCGCACCACGCGACCTCGCTCTTCGTCTCGATCCCGTTGGCCCTGTCGCTCTGGATGGCGTCCCGGCCCCTTCGGAGGCTGGGGTTGCGGCACGCGGGGCTTTTTGCGGCGGCCGCCGCCGTGCCGCTGTGCAGCTACCTCTTCATCGCCTGGAGGGCCTTCCACCCGGCAGCCTGGAACTGGCCCACGTTGGGAGCCAGCTGGGGAAGCATCGTCGACCACATCCGGGGGGCGGCCTACGGCCACTTTCTAGGCGGTTTCAACCCCTCCCCCGAGCAACTTTCCTTTCTCTCGGCCTACGTCTACCCGGTCCTCTTCCCTTCCATGGCGCTCCTGCTGGCCGGCACGCTGCGCCTTACCCCCGGCCCGGCCGCCTGGACGGCGCGGGGGCTCTCCCTGGCCGCCGTCCTGAGCCTGACCTACGCCTTCAATTACTCCGTGCCGGATCCCTCGTCCTACTTCCTTGCGCCCATGGCCATCGCCGTCGCGGCCAGCGTCCCGGGAGCCGCCTGGCTCTTCCGCCGGCCGGATATCGCCCGAAGGGGACGTGTGGCGGTCGCCGCGCTCCTCGCGGCGGCGACGCTGCTGGTGGCGCCCGGGTGGATCCGGACCGGGGAGGAGCGCCGACAGGTGATGACGCATTTTGACGAGCAAATCCACGGGATGTGGGACGCCGTCCCCTTCGAGAGGGCGATCATCCTCTTTCCCAACGATTTGAACACCAGGCTCAGGGAATACCAACTGCTGCGGGGAGAGAAGCCGGGCCTGGAGGTCTGCAACCCCCTGCAGATCATCGACCCCGTGGTCAGGACCGCCTTCCGGCGACGCCACGGGTTCGACCCGGCGGCGGGCGTCCCGGCGGTCGAGCCCTCGGGGGAGGAGGGGACCCGTCTTCGCACGGAGGCCGTGGCCAGAACCGTCAATGAAAACAGCCCGCTCCCCGTCGTGGTCTTCGACCCGGCGAACGGGTCCGTGCGCCTCATGAAAAAACCGTCGCCCCCGCCGGGCGGCGTTCCGCCCGATCGGCCCGAGGGCCGGCAGGCTCCTGAATGAAAGGTTTTACCCGAACCGAGCAGAGTTGACGGGTTCGCCAAAAGGTGGTTCGCCTCGGGTTGGTCAAACCGAAACCGGCATCGGGGAGGCCTTCCAGATCTCCTCGCAGTACTGCCGGATGGTGCGGTCCGAGGAGAAGAAGCCGCTGCGGGCGGTGTTGAGGATGGACATCCGGGTCCACCGCTCCGGGTCCCGGTAGGCGTCCTCCACCTCGGCCTGCCGCTCGAGGTAGGCGGGGTAGTCGGCCAGGAGCAGGTACTCGTCGCGGCTCACCAGCGACTCCACGAGGGGGCGGAAGCGCAGGGGGTCCCCCTTCGAATAGAGGCCGGAGGCCACCGCGTCCAGGACCTCCCGCAACTCGGTGGAACGGTCGAGGTACTCCCCGGGGTTGTAGCCGACGGCCTTGAGCGCCAGGACCTCCGCCGCCGTCAGGCCGAAGAGGAAGAAGTTTTCCGCCCCCACGTGCTCCCGGATCTCCACGTTGGCGCCGTCGAGGGTCCCGATGGTCAGGGCCCCGTTGAGGGCGAACTTCATGTTGCCGGTCCCGGAGGCCTCCTTCCCCGCCAGGGAGATCTGCTCGGAGAGGTCGGCGGCCGGGTAGATCCGCTCGCCCAGGGTGACGTTGAAGTTGGGGACGAAGATCACCTTCAGCCGGCCCGCGACGTCGGGGTCGTCGTTCACCGCGTCGGCGACGCCGTGGATCAGTTGGATGACGAGCTTGGCCGCGTGGTAGCCCGGGGCCGCCTTGGCCCCGAAAAGGAAGGTGCGCGGGAGGACCTCGGCGCCGGGGTCTTTCAGGGTGCGAAGGTGGAGGGTGATGATGTGGAGGACCTTGAGGAGCTGCCGCTTGTACTCGTGCAGGCGCTTGACCATCACGTCGTAGAGGGAGTCGGGGGCAGGCCGGATCCCCGTCCGTTCCACCAGCACGCCGGCCAGGTCGGTCTTGTTGCGCTGCTTGATCTCCCGCCACATCCGGCGGAACACGGGGTCGTCGGCCAGGGTTTCCAGCTCGCGGAGCCGGTCCAGGTCCGTGACCCAGCCCTCCCCCAGGGTCTGCGTGAGGAGGTCGCTCAGGCGCGGGTTGGCCATCTTCATGAAGCGGCGGGGGGTCACGCCGTTGGTCTTGTTGTTGAACTTGCCGGGCCACAGGTCGTAGAAGTCGCGCAGCGTCCGGTCCCGGAGGAGGTTGGAGTGAAGCTCGGCCACCCCGTTGACGGAGAAGGACCCCACCACCGCGAGGTGGGCCATGCGGACCCGCCGTTCCACCCCCTCCTCGATGATGGACATCCGGCGGACCCGGTCCGGGTCGTCCGGGAATCGCCGCCGGACGTCCTCCAGGAAGCGCCGGTTGATCTCGTACAGGATTTCCAGGTGGCGCGGCAGCAGCCGGCCGAAGAGGTCCACGGGCCACTTCTCCAGGGACTCGGGCAGGAGGGTGTGGCAGGTGTAGGCGATGGAGCGGGTGGTGAGGTCCCACGCCGCGTCCCACTCCAACTGGTGCTCGTCCACCATGATCCGCATCAGTTCCAGCACGGCGGTCACCGGGTGGGTGTCGTTGAGCTGGATGGCCACCTTGTCGGGGAACTCCGGCCACCCCTTGTTGAACTTGAGGAAACGGTCCACGATGTTGCGGATGGAACAGGCCACGAAGAAGTACTGCTGCTTGAGCCGCAGTTCGCGGCCCTGGGGGGTGTTGTCGTTGGGGTAGAGGACCTTGGAGAGGTTCTCGGTATAGGTCTTCTGCTCCACGGCGCGGGCGTAGTCCCCCACGTCGAAGAGCTGGAAGTCGAACTCCTTGCTGGCCCGGGCGCGCCAGAGGCGCAGGAAGTTCACGGTGCCGGTCCCGTAGCCGGGGACCAGGGTGTGGCAGGGCTCGCCCAGAACCGTCTGGTCGGGGACCCAGCGCACGTGAAACCGCCCGCGGTCGTCGTGAAAGTGCTCGGTGCGGCCGCCGAAACGGACCTCCACGATGTCGTCGGGCTGGGCGAACTCCCAGGGGTTGCCGTTGAAGAGCCACTCGTCGGGGCTCTCCACCTGGCGGCCGTCACGGAAGCTCTGGCGGAAGATCCCGAACTCGTAGCGGATGCCGTACCCCACCGCGGGGATGTCCAGGGTGGCCAGGGAGTCCATGAAACACGAGGCCAGGCGCCCGAGCCCGCCGTTGCCGAGGCCGGGCTCCGGCTCCAGCTCGATCAGGGCGTCGAGGTCGAACCCCATCTCCTGGAGGGCCTTCCGGGCCACCTCCTCCGTCCCGGTGTAGAGGAGGTTCTGGGTGATCTGACGGCCGGGGAGGTACTCGGCGGAGAGGTAGTAAACGAACTTCGGGCGGCTGGCGTAGTACCCTTCCACCGTCTTGCGCCACCGGTCCACCAGGTAGTCCCGGACCGTGAGGGCGAGGGCCATGTAGCGGTCCACGGGGCTGGCGGTGTGTTTCGCCTGCCCGCGGACATAGTAGAGGTTGTCCTCCATGGCCTGCTTGAAGGACTCGACGGTCCCGGCCGTCCGCCCGACGTTTTCCTGTCGCTTCTTCATGTTGCCTCCCTCACCCCCCCGGCGGGGGTGCTCCAGGTCAGATCCGGATCGCGTGGTCCAGGGCCCTGACGCCGTGCCCGCTCACAGGTGAGACGGCAGAAGGGCGTAGAAGGCCGATGCTTTCACCAGGTGGTCGATCGGGGTCTTCTCGTTGGGGGCGTGGGCCAGGACCTCGTTGCCCGGGCCGAAGCCGATGCAGGGGATCCCGTGCCGCCCGCAGATGGCCACACCGTTGGTGGAGAAGGTCCACTTGTCCAGGACCGGCTCGGCGCCCAGCGCGAGGCGGGCCGCCGCCACGCCGGCCGCGCAGAGCGGGTGGTCGGCCTCGATCTTCCAGGTGGGGAAGTACTTGTCCTGGGTGAAGACGGTGCCCTTCCAGCTGGGGGCATCGTAAAGGGGGACCTCGACCTTCGCGGTGTCCCGGACGGCCTCCCGGACTTCCCGGACGGCCCCCTCCAGGTCCTCGCCCCAGGTGAGGCGGCGGTCAAGGTGGACCCGGCACCGGTCAGGCACGGCGCACAGCGAGGGCGACTGGGACTCCACCAGGGTTGCGGTGACGCTCCCCTTCCCCAGGAAGGCGTCGTACGCCAGGCGCTCCTGCAGCTCGCGGACGGCCAGGAGGCCTTCCGCGGCCTTGTACGCCGCGTTGACGCCCCGCTCGGGCGCCGAGCCGTGGCAAGACACGCCGGGGAAGTACATCTCGATCTCCATCCGGCCACGGTGGCCCCGGTAGACGCCCAGGTTCGTGGGCTCGGTGATGACCGCGAAGTCCGGCACCAGCTTCTCCTCCTCGATGAGGTACTTCCAGCAGAGGCCGTCGCAGTCCTCCTCCATGACGGTGAAGGTGAAGTAGACCGAGAAGTCCTTCGCCGCCCCCAGTTCCTTCAGAATCCGCCCGCCGGTGATCATGGACGCGGCGCCGCCCTTCTGGTCCACGGTGCCCCGGCCGTGGACGAAACCGTCCTGGATGTCGCCGGAGAAGGGGGGCCGTTCCCACTGGGCAGGGTCGCCGGTATCGACCGTGTCGATGTGGGCGTCGACGGCCAGCTTGCGGGGGCCGCTCCCCACGCGCGCCACCAGGCTGCCCAGGCCGTCCACGCGGACCTCGTCGAAGCCGGCCTCCCGGCACTTGGCCTCGAGGGCCGCGATCACCTCCCGCTCCCCGCAGCTCAGGGACGGGATCTGCACGATATCGGACAGGTTCTTCGCCGTGTAGTCACGGTACGCCTCGGCGCGTTCCAGGATGTTCTCGTTCAAGCCCATTTCGGTCCTCCATGAAAATCAAAGTCGGGGTCTATCTTACCCCGAAACGCCGCACGGGGGAAGGAGATTTTCTCCGGGGGGGGCGGGGAGCGGCGCCGCGGCGGGAAAGGACGAAAGGACCCAAAGGACATAAAGGACATAAAGGACCGCGGGGGCTTGGGGCCCCCGAACACGAAGGCTTGGGGCGCCCGGCTGCAAAGGCCTGGGGCGCCCGGGCGCGAAGGCCTGGGGCGCCCGGTTGCGAAGGCCTGGGGAGCCATTTTGCGAAGGCCTGGCGCGCCCGGTTGCAAAGGCCTGGGGCGCCCGGTTGCGAGGGCTCAAGACCGCAAGACCAAAGGCGCGCGAGAGCGCAGGGCCCGGCACGTGCCCAAAACGCAAGAGCCTGAGAGGGCGAGAGCCTGGCTGTCGACCTTGCGGTCCTTTTGGTCCCTTTGGTCCTTTTGGTCCTTTCGTCCCTTGGCGAATAAATCGCTCCCCGGCGACTCCCCTGCCGGCTGGGGGGCCGCGCCTACTCCAGCACGAGGCGGTTGAGGGTGTCGGCCAGCCAGCCCGCCAGGGCATCCGCCACGGTCTGGAGGGGAACGTCCCGGGACGGGAGGCGGGTGGTCCGGGTGAAGCGCCACGTCTCGCCGTCGAGCCGGGCCTCCTGCGACCACTTGACGCCGTCCCGCTCCCACGCCGCCGTCTTCGGGCCCGCCGCGACTTTTCCCTTCGGCGGCAAGGCGACACTCAGGTCGAGGCGGAACTCCGCCGGGGTGAAAAGGGCCGGGGGGGCCGTCCGCCCGGTGGCGACCGGCAGGAGCCCTTTCCAGGCCGCGACCGGCGGGGGGATTGGCAGGGCGAGGGCGCGCTCCTCGCCGGGCTCGAACAGCTTTTCCGCATCCGCCTCGAAGCCGGCCTCCAGGAGGTTGGGCGCGGCGAGATTCACCGTGACTTTCAGCCCCTTCACTCCGTAAGGTTTCAGAGCCTCCCCCAGGGTCGACTCCGCGTACTTCGCGGCGTCGTCCAGGAGCCGGGGGGTGTCCACCGCGGTCCCGCGGAGAGCGAGCCGCCCGGAGAGGCGGCAGGTCTTGTCCTTCCAGTCCTTCGCCTCCAGCGACAGCGACCAGGCGCAGCCGGCCTCGCCCTCGGCAACGGCAGGTTTCCGTCGCTTCCCGTCGGGTTCCACCAGCACCATCCCCTGCCACCGGGGGTCGTCGGCGGTGAACACGAAACCGTCGGTATCGGCGCAGAAGGTCCCCGCCGTGGTTCGGAACCGTGCCAGGAACGCCGACGCGGCCAGCAGGCCGGGGACGGGTTCGACGCCGCCCGCGGAGGGCAGGAGGAGGGCAACCCCGGTGTCGGCCGCGCCGCAGGCGGCCAGGGCGGCGGCGGCCAGCCGGGCCTTCTCGAGCCGGGTTCCGCAGGCCCGGTCCCACACCTCCCGCGGCGGGGCAGCCCAGGCCCCCGTCTCCGCCGGGGCGGCATCCACGGTCCGGACCCCCTCGAGGGCCTTCTCCAGGACCGCGCGGGCATCCGCCAGGCCGGGCAGCCCGGCCATCGCACCCGCCTTCCGCCCGGTCACCTCCTCGAACAGTTCCGCGGTGAGGGGCTCCGTCGCGAGGGCCTTCAGGACCGCCGCGTCCGACGGCGCCGTGGTGAAGGACACCCAGGGCGCCCAGCAGGCGGCCTCGGGGGCGACCCGCTCAGTGAACACGGGGAGGGTGCCGCGGCCGCGCCAGGTGAAGACATCCTGCCCGCTGGCGGCGGTCCGGGTGAAGGCCATCCCGCCGCCGCTGCCGGCCGTCTTCAGCGGCGTGCCCCGCGGGACGCGCACCACCACCGACTGGTCACGGACGGGGAAGGGCCCCGCCAGCATCTCCATCCCTTCGAAGAACGGGAGGAAGCCCTTGCGGGTCCTGACGGTCCAGCTCAGGTCGGTGACGGCGCCGATTTCCAGCCCGGTGTGGGCGACCACCAGGCTCCGGAGGTCGCTGAAGGCGGGGTTGCGGGCCACGTGCAGGTTCATGATCTCGATGCGGGCGTTGGCCGGGAGGGGGACCTTCGTCCCGTCCGGGCGGGTGGTGAAGGCCTCGCCCACCTCCACGGTCTGCCAGCCGTCGCGGAAGGGGATGACGGTCTCCCCCAGCGCCCGGTTCATCCCCTGGAGCGTGAGGACCTTGCGGACCTCGTGCACCCGGGTCTCCCACGAGCCGTCGGGGTTGAGGGTGAAGGTCTTCTCCCGCAGGAGGACCTCCGCGTCCGCGGCCTTCAGGGCGGTTTCGTACGCTGCCCCGGGGGAATCGGCCACGGGGGCGGTCGTCGTCGGGGCCGCCGCGAGCCAGGCCGCGGCGATCCACAGGGTCAGGGTCAGGATACGCCGGTTCATTTGTCACCTCCCGCCACCAGGGCGAAAACCCGGCCGCGCTCCTTGCGGAGGGCGTCCAGCACCTGCTTGAGGTTCGGGTAGTCCGACGGCGGGCAGGTCTTCTTCTTGAGAACCAGGGTCTGCTTCACGACAAACCCGTCGTCGAGGGCCTTGACGGTCCGCTCCAGCGACGCCGCGGCGCCGTCGATCCTCAGGTCGTCGGGCGGCCTGGCCAGCCGGTATCCCGGCGGCGCCTTGACGGTTTCCTCCCAGGACCAGGTCCCGTTGCAGCGCAAGCTGAGGGGGTACTTCCGATCCGGCTTGTCGGTGCGGACCTGCAGGAAGAAGGCGAGCCCCGGGTCGGCGAAGTACTGGGCCAGGGCCGGGGCGCGAAGGCGCAGCGACTTCTCCCCGGCCTGGGCGAAGTCGGGGCACTCGAAGCGCAGGGCGATCTTCATGGCGTTCTTCAGGTCTTCCGGGGAAGAGCAGTCGTAACCCGTGAGTTTCATGAGGGGGCTGATCTCGGCCAGGGCGTTCCGAAAGATGTCGGCACGCCGGGCCGCGACGGTCCGCTGGACCGCCCGCCGCATGAAACTGTCGCCCAGCCCCCGGGTCTCCACCGACGCCCGGCCCGAGAGCTTCCCGTCGGCGGCCAGGTCCAGGGTCGAGGTGATCCGGATGAAGTGCTCGGCCGGGTCGGCCGCGGGGGTGGTCAGGAGTCCGGACGTCTCGGGGACCCCGGGAAGGTACTGCTGTTCCTGCTCCAGGGAGGACCACAGTTCCATGGACCCCGGGACCCACGTGGGGTCCAGGAGTTGGTAGCCCGTGGGCCGTTTCACCAGCGTCACGCAGTGGTTGAACTGGTCGGCGGGGATGTCCTCCACCCGGGAACCGGCCATGGTCATGGCGGGGTAGGACTCAAACCCCGCGGCCCGCAGCAGGGTCACCAGCATCCCGGCCTTGTCCTTGCAGACGCCGCAGCGGTCCTGGAAGGTCATCTCCCCCGTGTGGAGGATGTACCCTTCCCCCTTTCCCATGCTCAGGCCGCAGTACCGGATGTTCTCCGCCGCCCAGTGGGTCAAGATGGAAATCTTCTCGTCGTCGTCCCTCGCCCCCTTCAACAGCGCGTCGGTGAACGCCTTTACCTCGGGAGTCACCGTGAAGGAGCCGTAGTCCTCGTTGGCCTGGTGGAACCAGGCCGACTTCTCCCTCCAGTCCAGGGTGGTGGTGACGATGAGCTTGGGGGCGACGTCGTCGGGGGCGCTCATGCCCGGCTCGCGCTCCAGGGGGGCCACGTCCCGGGCCGTCCAGCGGTAGAAGGCGGTCTCGCCGTCCACTCTCGCCTCGGTCTCGGCCGTCCCGTTGAAAAACTGGGTGCGGAGGTTCTTGCCGCGGGGCAGCCGGACGGTGTAAATCTTCTCCTTCACGGGCCGATCCGACCAGAAGGGCACGATGTCGAAGAAGTGGCCCCGCATGGGCGGAATGAAGCGCTGCTCGGCGTCCTCGTCGGCCAGCAGGGCCAGGACGAATCCCTTGCGCCGGTGTTCCGTCTCCACGGCGTCGCCCGGCTTCAGGCGCGGCAAGGTGAAGACCTTGAGCCGGTTGCCCCAGAAGATGGACCAGTCGGGGGCGGGCGTGTCCCTCAGCCCCGCCAGGTCGAGGTCCCGGGGCTTGCCGTCGCGCCAGAGGCGGATGCGGACGATCTCCACGCCCGAGCTTTTCGGGTCGTAGTCGAAGGACCGGACCGCTTCGCCCACGGCGCCCGCCACCGTGAGGACCCTGTCCACGCGGTGGAAGGTCATGGTGGAGAGACCGCTCTCGGCCACCTCCACGTCGGTGCGGTCGAGGACCCTCATCACGTCCTTCCCGGCGTAGTCGGCGGCCCGCACCGCCGCGATGCGGGCCGCCAGGTCCGCGTCCGCCGGCGTCAGCGGGTCGTCTTTGACGGCGTCCTGGCCGAAACCGGCCCCGGCCCCCGCCACAACGGCCACCAGCAAGAGGAAAGCTCTCACCGCAAGCCCCGTCTTCCCGCTGAACCTCGAATTGACGACTCTGATCATGCTGCCTCTCCTCTCAGGAGATATTTTTCAACCACTCATCACACTCATCTGGATATCCTGTCCGGACTGAATCCGTGGCCATCCGTGTTCATCCGTGGACATTTTCACCGGCTGATCGACGAACGGAAGTTTACGGATGGCACGGCGATTTGTTCTCTCAGGGGAGCGGATAGACTTCCTCGCCCTCGTCGGGAAGCGGCTCCACCGGGATGGCCTCCCCTTCCCTGCCTCGCAGCAAACGACGCCACTTCACCAGGGAGTCGCCGACGATGATCAGGGCGAGAACCAGGAGGATCCCCATGAGCGCGCAGCTCACGCCGTAGAGCCGGGCGTCCTTCCCCCCGGCCAGGGCCAGGTCCCAGAACTTGCCGATGAGCTGCACCGACGCGGTGAGGGTGGTGGCGGCCATGAAGGCCATGGGCGCCAGGGTGATCCAGGCGTAGCGCGCCTTCCCGGCCTTGAGGATCAGGGTGGTGCCCAGGCACAGGGCCAGCATGGCCAGGAGCTGGTTGGCGGTGCCGAACATGGGCCACACGGCGGAGAGCGACCCCGTGGCGATGAAGAAGGACCAGGACAGGACCACCACCAGGCTCGCGAAGACGTTTCCCGCCAGGGAGCGGAGGTCCCCGAGGGGTTTCCAGACGTGTCCCGCCAGTTCCTGGACGATGTAGCGGCAGACCCGGGTCCCCGCGTCGATGGTGGTGAGGATGAAGAAGGCCTCGAACATGAGGGCGAACTGGTACCAGTAGGCCATCACCGTCTTCATCAGGGGGATGGCCGCGAAGATCTGGGTCATGCCCACCGCCAGGGAGACGGCGCCCCCCGGCCGTCCCGCCAGGTCGACCCCAACCATCCGGGACAGCTCCGAAAGGTGTTCGGGCGTGAACCCGAGGGCGGCCAGCCGGGCGCCGTCGAGGGTGGTGTTGATGGCGAAGTAGTCCCCCGGCACCAGGACGCAGGCCGCGATCACCGCCATCACCGAGACGAAACCCTCGGTGAGCATGGCGCCGTAGCCGATGGGGAGGACGTAGCGCTCGTTGTCCACCATCTTGGAGGTGGTCCCGGAGGCGAAGAGGGCGTGCCCGCCGGAGATGGCCCCGCAGGCGATGGTGATGAAGAGGAAGGGGAAGACGGGCCCGGGGATGATGGGCCCGCCGCCCGATACGAAGCGGGTGAGCGCGGGCATCCGGAGGTCCGGCGCCAGGAAGACGACGCCGACGGCGAGGGCGGCGATGACCCCGATCTTCAGAAAGGAGGAGAGGTAGTCCCGGGGGGCCAGCAGCATCCAGACCGGAAGGGCCGAGGCGATGAAGCCGTAGACCCCCAGGAGGACCGTGAGGGAATGGGGCCCCAGGTCCAGCACCCGCCCGAGGGCGCTGCCCGGGACCGCGTGCCCGACGATCACCGACGACACCAGGAGCACGATGCCCACGGCCGAGATCCCCGCGATGCTGGCCCGGAACTGCAGCTTCATGTAGAAGCCCATGAACAGGGCGATGGGGATGGTCATGCCGATGATGAAGACCCCCCAGGGGTTCCGGGCCAGGGAGTTGATGAAGGCCAGCCCCAGGCCGGCGATGGCGATGACCATCACGAAGAGGACCACGAAGAGGGCCGCGCCGCCCGATACGGGGCCGACCTCCTCCCGCACGATCCGGGCCATGGACTTGCCGTCCCGCCGCACCGAGGCGAAGAGGATCACGAAATCGTGGACGCCGCCGGCCACCACCGCGCCCACCAGGATCCACAGGAAACCCGGCAGGTAACCGAACTGGGCGGCCAGGACCGGGCCGATGAGCGGGCCGGCGCCCGCGATGGCGGCGAAGTGGTGGCCGAAGAGGACCCACTTGTTGGTGGGGTGGTAATTCATCCCGTCGTTGAGGCGGACGGCGGGCGTCACCCTCCTTTCGTCCAGCACCGCCACCTTCGCCGCCAGGAAAGCGCCGTAGAAGCGGTAGGCCAGGAGGAAAAAGCAGGCCGCCGCCGTCACCAGCCAGAGCGCGTTGACCTTCTCGGCCGGGTTGAAGAGGCCCGTCACGATGGCGAAAGAGAGGGCGAAGACCGCCGCCACGCCCACCCACAGGATTCTTGAAAGTGTTTTCATGGGTTCAAAGGCTCTTTCGGGGTTCGATGAAAAGTGGAGGCACCACCGGCCTCACGCAAAGCCGCCAAGCCCCGCAAAGAAATGGGACGGAGTGGAGGCCGCCCCCGGGGAAGAAGGCCGACATGACACCGGAAGTCATCACAATATCCGGTATCCGTGTTCATCCGTGTTCATCCGTGGTTTCGATCGGGTTGCGGCCAATGGCTGACCGGCGCGGTTCCTGCCGATCGGGGTCCTGGCCTCCCGTGTCAGAAGAGGTTCGAGATCTCCAGGATCTTGTAGCGCCGGGTCTCGCGCGGCAACTGGACCTCCACGGACCGCCCCAGCTTCTTTCCCAGCAGGCCCCGGGCCAGGGGGGCGCCGACCGAGAGGGAGTCGACGCCCTCCATCTTGTCGAGCTCTCCGATGATGGCGAAGACCTGCTCCTTGCCGGATGCGGCGTCCTGGATCTTCACCCGCTTGCCCACTGAAACCACGTCGGGCGGGGAGCTGATCTCCTCGATGAGCTGGGCGTCGCCGAGGTACTCCTTGATCCGGCGCTCCTCGAGGGCCAGCATCTCCTTCTTTTCCTTGGCGATATCGTACTCGGCGTTCTCCGAGAGATCGCCCTGGGACGCCGCCTCCTGGAGTTCGCGGGCAACGACGTATTTTTCGCGCTGGATCTCCTCCAGGCGTTTGTTCAACCGATCCAGGGTGGTGCGCAGCATGTACGTGGGCATGAAAACCTCTTCCCCGACAATGATTGAAGCAATTTATCCATCCGGGGGGCACACGTCAAGAAAAATCCGCCGACGGCGTGGCCCGGCGCCGCAGGCCGGGCGCCTCGCCGGCCGGGTGCAACCGCCCGTCGCCCGGGAGGGGGCGACGGGACGGTACGCGGCCCGCCGGGAGGGCGACGGCCGCTGATCCGGCCGGGGCACGCCCCGGGCTCAGGGCGCGGGCGGGTCGGCCCAGCCGGAAGCCTCTTCCGCGAGGTACTCCCGGTTCACGGTGTCGATGAGCTTCACCACGAAGGGGTAGATCACCTCGATCTGGTTCTCGTTCAGGTGCAGCCGGGTCAGTTCGTACTTGAAGCCGTGAGCGTGGCGGGAGATGATCTGCAGGAGCCGTTCCTTCCGTTTTTCTTCCAGGTTCATCCGCTGCATGACCCCTCCTCACCACTCCAGGCTCTCGTCCAGCAGGATCCGCTGGCGGTCGCCCTCGCTCAGGCCGTGCCAGTGGCACTGGTCACGCATGCAGATGTAGAAGTCCAGGTCCAGGACCGAGGCCCGGATGCGCATCTTGGCGGCTTTCGAATCGCAGACTTCGCAGCGTTTATCGTTCAGCCAGAGGCTGCCCTTGCACTGGGGGCAGATCATGTCCTCCACTTCCGCGCCGGGGGGGATGAAAATGGAGCACTCGTTGCGGAAGACGTTGAGGTAGGGGCTCAGCCTCAGCTCGCCGATCCGCCCGTCGGTGCCGAGGATGTGGACCACCAGGTCCTCGCCCTTCACCAGGGAGGCCTTGCAGTTCGGGCAGAAGCACTGGAGCTTGGTCCCCGTCCGGATCATCTCCACGTGGTCTCCGGGTTTGCGGAACCCGGCCATCTCCAGCAGGAGTTTCTCGCGCTTCTCGGTGGTGATCCCGTGCCAGTAGCAGCTCTTGCGCATGCAGATGTGGAAGTCGAAGACCTCGGTTTCCACCCGGGCCAGCAAGGTCATGATGTGGGCCCCGCAGGCGCCGCACCGCTTCTCGGGTTCCTTCAGGGACTTGGCGCAGTGCGGGCAGATGAAGTCCTCCACTTCCTCTCCCTCGGGCAACCGGACCGTGCTGGTGCTCTCGAACACGTTCAGGTAGGGGCTCAAGGTCAGGACCCCCCGCTCGCCGCCGGGCCGGACCACCGTCATCACGATGTTGTCGCTCTCGATCAGGCTCATGTGGCAGTGAGGGCAGAAGCAGCGGAAGAAAGTCCCGCTTTTGATGACTTTTTTCCCGTCCTCTTCACGAAACGCTGTTGCACCCATATGGATCTCCTTGCATCGATTTTTCGCTCACGGATCACGCGGTGAACGGCACTAGGCCTTCGGGGCCCCGCCGGTGAGCTGCCGGTGGATGGCCCGTGCGGCGACCCTCCCAGCCCCCATGGCGGAGATGACGGTGGCCGAGCCCGTGACGATGTCCCCGCCGGCGTAGACCCGGGGCTTGGAGGTTTCCATGGTCTCGGGGTTCACCTCGTAGTAGCCCCGGCGGTTGACCTTCAGGTCGGGCATCGTGGAGGCCACGATGGGGTTGGCCCCGGCGCCGATGGCCACGATCACGGTGTCGAACTCCCAGACCTGTTCGGACCCCTCGATGGGGATCACCGCGCGCCGCCCCGAGGCGTCCTCCTCGGTCAGTTCCATCCGGACGCACTCCATGGCCCGCACCCAGCTCTGTTCGTTGGCCAGGTACCGGATGGGGTTGGTCAGGAAGTTGAAGATGATCCCCTCCTCCTCCGCCCGGATGATCTCGTCGTGCCGCGCCGGCAACTCGGTGCGGGAACGGCGGTAGACGACGGTGACGCGCTTGGCCCCCAGCCGCAGCGCCGTGCGGGCGCAGTCCATGGCCACGTTCCCGCCCCCCACCACCGCCACGTTCTTCCCGACGTAGATGGGGGTGTCGGCATCGGGGAAGCGGAACGCCTGCATGAGGTTGGAGCGCGTGAGGAACTCGTTGGCGGAGTAGACGCCGTTGAGGTTTTCCCCGGGGATGTTCATGAACATGGGGAGCCCGGCGCCGACGCCCAGGAACACCGCCTCGAAACCCATGTCGAGGAGTTCCCGGACTTCCAGGACCTTCCCGATGATGTAGTCGACGTGGATCTTCACCCCCAGGCGCCGCAGGTACTCCACCTCGCGCCGGACGATGGCCTTGGGAAGCCGGAACTCGGGAATGCCGTACATGAGCACCCCGCCCCCCTCGTGCAACGCCTCGAAGATGGTCACGTCATGCCCCAGGATCGCCAGATCCGCCGCGACGGTCAATCCCGAAGGCCCGGCGCCGACCACGGCGACCCGGTGGCCGGTGGGGGGTGCAACCGGGGGGACGACGATTTCCCCCGCCGTGTACTCGGCGTCGGCGGCGAACCGTTCCAGGTTGCCGATGCCGACCGGGTTTCCCTTGACCCCCAGGACGCACAGCTTCTCGCACTGGTCCTCCTGGGGGCAGACGCGGCCGCACACGGCGGGCAACGCATTCTTTTCCTTGATCTTCCGAATGGCCTCCGGGAAGGCGCCCTCGCTGATCCGCTTGAGGAAAGCCGGGATGTCGATTTCCACCGGGCAGCCCTGGACGCAGAGCGGGTTGCGGCACTGGAGGCAGCGCTTCGCCTCCAGGACGGCGGACTCCGGCGGGTAGCCCAGCGGCACCTCGTCAAAGTTCCGGATGCGGCTCGACACGTTCTGTTCGGGCATCTTCTGGCGGGGGATCTTCTCTTTGGGTTTTTCGCTTTTGTCGTGTTCCATCCGTCCTCCGGCGTCAGCGTCTCACGGAGAAGAGCAGGGACTCCCGCTCCTGGACCAGGTACATGCCCTTGCGCTTGAGGAGTTCGTCGAAGTCCACCTGGTGGGCGTCGAAACTCGGCCCGTGGACGCAGACGAAACGGGTGCACTTGTTCACCGTCACCCGGCAGCACCCGCACATCCCGGTCCCGTCCAGCATGATGGGGTTGAGGCTCACCATGGTCTTGATCTGGAAGGGGCGCGTCAGGTTCGCCACGGCCTTCATCATGGCCAGGGGCCCAATCCCCCAGACCATCCGGACATCGGGGTTGAGCCGCAGGCACTTGGTGAGGAGGTCCGTCACCAGCCCGCGCTCCCCCTGGCTCCCGTCGTCGGTGCAGATCATCAGCTCGTCGCAGAGCTGGCGCATCTCCTTTTCCAGGATCAGCAGTTCCTTCTCGCGGGCCCCGGTGATCCCGATGATGTAGTTGTCGAACTCGCGGTAGGCCTTGGTGATGTGGTAGAGCACCGCCGTGCCCGTGCCCCCGCCCACCATCACGATCTTCCCCACCCGCTCGATCCGGTCCGGCTCGCCGAGGGGCCCCACCACATCCTGGAAGCATTCCCCCACCTTGAGGGTCCGCATAAGCGCCGTGGACTTGCCGATGATCTGGAAGTAGATGGTGATGGTCCCCTTGTCCGGGTCCTTGTCGGTGATGGTCATGGGGACCCGTTCGCCGGCGTCGGTCACCCGGAGGATGACGAACTGGCCCGCCCGGGCTTTCCGGGCAATGAAGGGCGCCTCGATCTCCATCATGCAGATGGTGCGCTTGGCCAGCTCCTGCTTGGCCACGACCCGGAAGGTGTTGCTGAAATCCGGCACGGCCGGCGGCGGCTGGTTCAACCCGTCAGTCATAACTCGCACCCCGCAGGGAAAGGATTTGCGATCAAGCCGATTTCAGTGGAATTATAATCGGGGGCCCGCCGGATATCAAGCGATTTCTCCACGTGGAACCGATGGCGATGGGACCGCGAAGCGTCGAAAAAGGGGGATTTCCCGCGAATAACACGAAGATACGCGAATTTATAACACGAACAATATCTATTGATTATTGATTTCTGATTCGCGCTCATTCGCGTGATTCGCGGGCAAGATAGGGCTTTTTACGGGGACGTCGATCTTGACGGGGGACGGGCCGTACGGTATGGTGGGTTTTCTCCGGGACCCCGCCCCGCCGGGGTGGCGACGGAGTACCGGGGGAATGTCGGGAGGTGGCCATGGAATACCTGCTTTCAGCGGTCGCGGTGGACCTGGAGTGCCTGTTGCGCGACGCGGTGGATCGCTTCGGTGACACCGTGGAGGAGACCGCCCGGGAGGCCGCCCGCCGGGTTCGGAAAGGCGGGAGGGTCTACCTGCTGGGGAACGGCGGGTCCGCCGCGGACGCCCTCCACTGGGCCGGGGAACTGATGGGGCGATTTCGACTGGACCGGCCCGGGATCCCCGCGTTCGCCCTGGCGGGCAACCCCGCCCTCCTCACCGCCACCGCCAACGACATGGGCTACGACCGGGTCTTCGCCCGCCAGTTGCTCACCCTGGCCGGCCCGAACGACGTGGTGGTCGCCATCAGCACCAGCGGGAACTCCCCCAACGTGGTGGCCGCCCTCGAGGCCGTCGCCGGGGTCCCGTGCCTGAAGGTCGGCTTCACCGGTCGGGGGGGCGGCGACGTCGGTCCCCTCTGCGATGTCCTCTTCGACGTCGATTCCACGGACACGCCCCGGATCCAGGAAATCCACGAGGTCCTGGGCCACGTTTTCTGCGAAAGGCTGGAAGCCCTGCTCCAGGAGGTGACCCGATGAACCAGGACCCCTGGGTCCGCTTCGAGGACCTGATCCGGGAACAGCTCTCCGTGCAGGTCGAGCTGTCCTTCGACCGCCACCACCGATTCATGCTCCAGCACGGCCTTTCCCGGTGCAGCCACGTCACGGACATCGGAACGGGGAACGGCCTTTTCCTCTCCAGGCTCGCGGAGCGCCACCCGGAGATCGCCTTCACCGGGGTGGACGCGGAGGAGTGCATGGTCCGTGAGGCCGGCCGTCGACGGCTTCCCAACGTGACCTGGCAGCAGGCGGACGCGAGGGTGGAAGGGGCCCTGGACACGCTCGGCGCCACGGACGGCATCCTCATGCGCTACGTGGTCCTCCACCTGCCCGACACCCGCCGCACCCTTCCCCGGATGCTCGCCCCTTCCCGGCCGGGGACCCTCTTGTGGGTCGTCGACCTGGACCCGGATTTCACCCTGTGCCAGCCCGAAACACCGGCGTTCACCTTCTTCGAGGAACTTGTCCGCGGCTTCTGTGAAAAGCACGCCACGGAGATCCGCACGGGGACCTTCCTGCCTCCCATCCTGGAGTCTGCGGGGTTCGAGGTCCTCGAGGTCGGGGTGGAGCCATTCAACAACCAGCAGATCGACGACCGGGTCCTGGCGGAGTACCTCTTCCGGGAAGCGACGCTGTACCACCACTTCCTTCACGGCACCCACACCTCGAAGAAGCTTGACGAGATGCGGCGTTTCTTCTTCGACGTGATGAAGCGGGACACTCACTTCGTGCAGTACGGCATGGCCATGGTCGCCGCCTGCAAACGCTGAGGTTCGTACGCGTCGTCCCGACGCGGACCCCGGTCTCTCCCAATGCACCGCAGATCCTGCCTTGGCCCGTCCCCTCGGCTGGCCCCTGAACCCGCGCCGGGACGGCGCGTGCGAACGGCGCGGTTCGTACGCGTCGTCCCGACGCGGACGTCAAGCCTCCCTGCAGGAGCGCGGCTGCCGGCACCAAATTTTCCCGAAACCCGAAGACCCGCGCCGGGACGGCGCGTGCGAACGGCGCGGTTCGTACACGTCGTCCCGACGCGGACGTCAAGCCTCCCTGCAGGAGCGCGGCTGCCGGCGCCAAATTTTCCCGAAACCCGAAGACCCGCGCCGGGACGGCGCGTGCGAACGGCGTGTGCGAACGGCGCGTGCGAACTTCAGGCCCTTGGGCCACTGATCTCGTCGTAGGTTTTCCGGAGCGTGTCCGCGGAAGACCGGAGCGCGCCCAACTCCCGCTCGTCGATGGACAGGGTCAGGGCTTTCGCGCAGCCTTCCCGGCCCACCACGCAGGGGAGGGAGAGCGCGACGTCGGCGAGGCCGTGCTCGCCCTGGAGGACGGAACTCACGGTCAGGATCGACCGCACGTCGTGGAGGATGGTCCGCGCAAGGGAGGAGGCAACGAGCCCGATGGCGAAGTAGGTGGCGCCCTTGCGCCGGATCACCTCGGCCCCGGCGGTGAGGACCTGCCGCTCGAGATCGTGCTCGAGGTCCGCGCCCCAAGCCCTTCCGGCAGCCTTCGCATAGTCCGCCAGGGTCAGGCCGGCGATCCGGGCCGAACTCCACAAGGTGACCTGGGAGTCGCCGTGTTCGCCCACCACGAAGGCGTGCACGTTGCGGGCGTCGATGGCGAAGTGTTCCGCCAGGGTCGAGCGGAGCCGCGAGGTGTCGAGGACGGTCCCCGTGCCGACGACCTGGGAGGGGGGCAGCCCGGACATCCGTTGCGCGGCCAGGGTGAGCAGGTCCACCGGGTTCGACACGATGACCAGCACGGCTTCCCGGGTCCACTCCACGATCTTTGGGATGATTTCCTGGTAGAGCGCGAGGTTTCGCCGGGCGAGGTCGAGGCGGGTGTCCCCCGGCTGCCTTGCCGCCCCCGCGGTCACGATGATCACGTCGGCCTCGCGGCAGGCCTCGTACCCGGCGGCACGCACCGTGGTCGGCGACACGAACGGAAGCCCGTGGACGAGGTCCATCACCTCGCCCTCGGCGCGGTTCCGGTCAGCGTCGATGAGGGTGATGGAGTCGGCGATCCCCGAGACCAGGGCGGCATACGCCGTCGTCGAGCCCACCCGCCCCGCGCCCACGATCACCAACTGGTGCCGGTCATCCGCATATCCCATGGGTCTTCCCTCCTTCCCGACAATACCCGGCAAACGGAGAACGGCCGGTATCACCGATGCGCGGGCTTTACCGGAGGAATAGCCGGAAATGGCCCGGAAGTCAACACAAATCCCTCCCCGGCCTGCCATCTCCGGGTTTGAACCCTCCGCCGGGCCGCCGGCCACATCCCCTGCGGCCGCGAAACGGCAGGCCGCCGCGAGGCGAAAAGGCGCATTTTGGTATAATGGGAAACAGTGCAATCCCGGGAAACCCAGAGGAGGCGAAATGGACGTTCAGGGCAAAAAGGCGGCGCTGATCGTGGCGCTGGCCGGGTTCCGCGACGAGGAGTACCTGGAGCCTCGGCAGGTCCTGGTGAAGGCCGGCATCGGGGTGACAACGGTCTCCACCGGCCCCGGCACCGCCCGGGGCAAGCTCGGCGCCAAGGCGGCGGTGGACCGCCTCATCGAGGATCTCCACGTGTCCGACTACGAGGCCATCCTCTTCATCGGCGGGCCGGGAGCGGCGGACTACTTCAACCACCCGCGGGCCCTGGCCGTCGCCAACGACGCCGTGGCGGCGGGGAAGGTCCTCGGCGCCATCTGCATCGCCCCGGGGACCCTGGCCCGCGCGGGGGTCCTGAAGGGGAAGCGGGCGACCTGTTTCCCCTCCGAGGAGCCGTCCCTCAAGAAGGCGGGCGCCGTCTACACCGGCCAGGACGTGGAGGTGGACGGCCGCATCGTCACCGCCAACGGGCCCCACGCCGCCCGGGCCTTTGGCCAGGCCGTGGTCCGGCTGCTCACGTAACACCCACTGTCTTCCGAGGTCACCGGTTGAGGCGGTAGAAGACGCCGCGTTCCCCAAGCTCGGCCCGGAGCCGCTTCTCCGCCTCCAGGATGTCGAGGTACTTGCGGGCCTCGAGGGCGTGCAGGCCGAGGGAGACGGACAGGTCGTCCAGGGTGCAGGGCCGCCGGGAAACCGTTTCCAGGATGGCCTCGGCCACGTCGTCGCGGAAGGCGTGGTACTCCACCCGCTCCCGGAACCGTGAGATGATCTCCACCCGGGGGTGACGCAGTTTCGCGGCCAGGGCCTCCAGCACGGGCAGAGGGGTCTTGCGGACCCAGGTTTCCGTTCCCGGCCGGTCCAGGGAGTTGATCTGGACGCGGTCCGGGTGAATCCGGTCCAGGGCCCCCTGCAGTGCCGCAAGGTCCGCCTCCCCGGTGTTGACCGGGTCCACCACGAAAACCTCCAGCCAGATCGGCCCCGCGTACTCCCGGCGAAACGCCGCCAACCCGTCGATCACCCCGTCGCAGCGGACGTCGGGGTGGGGGCGGTTGACCCGGGCGAAACTGTCCGGCAGGGCGGCGTCCAGGGAGGGCACCACCAGGTCCAGGGGCAACAGGTCGCGCCGCACCGCGGGGTCCGGCATCAGGGTGGCGTTGGTCAACAGGGCGACGGGGGCCTTCCAGCGGTCCTTCAGGTGGCGGATCACCGTCCCGATGCCGCTGTGGAGCGTGGGCTCGCCGGAGCCCGAGAAGGTCACGAAGTCGGGCAGCGGGCCCCGCCCGAGGCAGTCGTCGATCTCCGACAGGACGTCCGTCGTCGGCACGTACTCCGCGCGATCGACGGTGAGGCGGGTCGTGGGCCCGCACTCGCAGTAGACGCAGTCCATGGAGCAGACCTTGTGGGGGACGAGATCGACGCCCAGGGACGCGCCCAGGCGGCGGGAGGGGACGGGGCCGAAAAGGTGTCGGTATCGCATGGGGTTTGGTGCCTTCGTGTCGAGATCCGTCGGTGGACGGGGCCGGGCCGCCCGGTCGTCAGAACAGGCCGCTGCGGGGGTTGTCCCGGCGCAGGGCGGCGAGCTGCCGGAAGAGGTCCCGTTCCGCTTCGCCGAGGTTGCGGGGGAGTACCACCCGGACCGTCACGATCTGGTCGCCGGCGGGGTGGGACCCGAGGGCGGGGAGTCCTTTCCCTTTCAACCGGAAGGTCCGGCCGTTGTCGGTCTCGGGGGGGATCCGCATCCGGACCCGGCCGGAGGCGGTCGGGCAGTCGATCTCCGCGCCCAGCACCGCCTCGCAGACCGTCAGGGGCAGCTCGCAGTGGACGTCCCGCCCTTCGAGGCGAAAGAGGGCGTCCGGCTGGACCCGGACCGCGAGGAAGAGGTCGGGGCGGCGGCCGCCGGGACCCGGGGCTCCCTTCCCGCGAAGGCGGACCTTCGACCCCGTCTGCACCCCCGGCGGGATGTTGACGTCGATGGTCTCGGGAAGGACACTCACTCCGCGCCCGCCGCACCGGGGACAGACCCCGGAAGACGAGAGCCCCCGTCCGCCGCAGGCCTCGCAGGGGACCTCCTGGTTCAGGGTCAGGCGCTGGCGCGTCCCCGCGACGGCTTCCCGCACGCTCACCGGGAGTTCCGCCGCGGGCTCCTCGGAGGGCGCCGCGCCCCCCTGCCGGCGCGGGCGCCGGGGGCCGCCCGCGGTGGGCATTCCCGTGAAATCGAATTCCTCGGCGCCGCCGAAGAACATCCGGAAGAAGTCACTGAACCCACCCCGCTTGCCGGCCCCGCCGCGTCCGCCGAGGTTGCCGAAACCGGCGAAGGCGGACGGGTCGAAACCGCCTCCGCCCGGGGCGTCCTTGTACTTGTCCCAGTCCGCGCCGAGCTGGTCGTACTTCTTTCGCTTCTCCTCGTCCCCCAGCACCTGGTAGGCCTCGTTGATCTCCTTGAAGCGCTGCTCGGCGGCCTTGTTTCCCTTGTTGAAGTCGGGGTGGTACTTCCGCGCCAGCCGGCGGTAGGACTTCTTGATGACGTCCGTGCCGGCGTTCTTGTCCACCTCGAGGACCTTGTAGTAGTCCTTGTAGTCCATCACTCCTCCCGGATGATCTCCGTCCCCGCCGGCGGCGTGAACCGGAAGACCGCGTCCGCGACCGGCAGGTCGAATCGCACATTGGAGAATCGGTAGTAGTGGAAGTTGTCGTTTTCCTCGAAGAGGCTGATCTCGACGATGAAGGGAGGGTCCCCGGCCAGCGTCAGGATGATGCGCTTGAAAGGGCCGCCCTGGCGGCGCGGCGTCAGCACGTACCGCCGCCCGCTCTCACCGGCCGGTGCGGGGCTCACCGCGTAGTGCCGGTCGAGGTCCCGTTTCCCCCCCAGGAGGAAGACCAGGGGCGACTCCTCGAGGTCCTCGTCCTGGAGCGACTGGACCAGGAGCTGGCGTTCCCCGGGCTGGTAGCACAGGTACCGCCGGCCCTCCAGGAAGAAGAGCTTGCGGTCCGGCGCGGCGTACTCCCAGCGCAGGCGGCCGGGGCGCTTGAGCTGGAGCGTGCCGTTCCCCTCTTCGACGCCCCCGACCCCGGACAGGCGCTGGTAGAAGTCCGCCTGCAGGGTCCGGATGGCGTTGAAGCGCTCCAAAAAACGCCGGTAGTACGCGTCCTCCGCGCCGAAAGCCCACCCGACGGCGCCCAGCAGGAGTGCCCAGGCCCATCGGGCGCTCATGACTTCCGCTCCTCCCGCAAGAGAGAGATGATGAGCCAGACGGCCCCGATGCTGATGCACGAGTCCGCGATGTTGAAGGTCGGCCAGGCGAAGCGGCCGACGTGAAAGTCGAGGAAATCCACCACGGAGCCGGTGATGAGGCGGTTTGCGGTGTTGCCCAGGATGCCGCCGCAGACCATGCCGGAGGCCACCAGCATCGCGGTCTTCCGGATCGTGCCCCCCAGGATCATCCAGGAGAACCAGGCGAGGGCCGCCACGGCGACCGTGGTGAGCAGAATGGGCTTCCAGACGGAGTCGGTCCCCGCCAGGAGGCTGAAGGCGATGCCCTTGTTGAGGGTCGGTGAGAAGGCGAAGAAACCGGGGATGATGGTGATGTCCCGGTGCGGCTGGGTCAGGAACACCTGGACGGCGACCTTGGTCAGGGCGTCCATCACGAAGAAGAGCAGGGTCAGGGTGATCCAGCGGAGCGGGGCGGAGAGCCGTTCCTCCCCCGGGGCCCCGGTCTCTGCGCATTCGGACACCAACTTCCCGCTGTCGATCGAGTCAGTTGTCATGCCGACCTCCAATGGGTATTGTACCCATTTTCAGCCGGATTTCCACACAAACCTCGGACCGTCAGGGAACGGGGTCGCAGGTCACGCGGGCGACGACGAGGGTGATGTCGTCCGACTGCGGGGCGGCGCCGACGAAACGCCGCACCTCGGCGAGGACCTCGTCCACCAGCCGCGCCGGGGGAAGGTCCTGACGCGCCCCGATGAATCGGGCGAACTCCTCTTCCCCGAAGAGGTCCCCCGCGTCGTTCATGGCCTCCGTCACCCCGTCGCTGTAGATCACCAGCAGGTCGCCCGGTTCAAGGCGGACGCTGGGGGAGGGGTAACGGAGGTCGGGAACGACGCCGAGGAGGGGCCCGGTGGCGGCCAGCGCCTCCGGAGTGGAGCCGTCGCCCCCGCCCCGAAAGAGGAGGGGCGGGTTGTGCCCTGCGCTGGCGTAGGTCAGGACCCGGCTGACGGGGTCGTACACGCCGAGGAAGAGGGTGGCGAAGCGGCGCTCCTCGCTGGTGGTGCAGAAGCGGCGGTTGATCTCCCCGAGGATCTCCCCGGTCCGGTCGCCCTGGAGGTCCACCTGCATCCGGAGGGTGGCCTGGAGGCCCGCCATGAGAAGGGCGGCGGAAACCCCCTTCCCCGCGATGTCCCCAAGGGCCAGGGCCAGCTTGTAGGAACCCACCCGGAGGAAATCGTAGTAGTCTCCCCCGACGTAGCGCGCCGGCCGGCAGGTCCCCACGTAATCCAGGCCCGGGATGGGGATGGTGGCGGCGGGAAAGAGATTCGACTGGACCTGCCGGGCGATCTCCATCTCCCGGAGCAACTGGGACTGCTCCCGGGACTGGAGGATCAGGACCGCGTGGTCAAGGGTCGCCGAGACCTGCTGGGCCATGGTCTGGAGGAACTCCGCGTCTTCCCGCGAGTAGGGCTCCTCGGACAGCTTCTCCCCCAGGCAGAGGAACGCGAACATGGACTCCTCCCGGACAAGCGGGACGATCAACTGGGTTCGCAGCTCCTCGAAGATGAGGGGGTCTCCCCGGTCCGCGGCCGCTTCGGCCTCGGGCTCGAGCCAGCGCCGCCGCCGCGGGGAGATGGTCAGCGGCGTACCCTGCTCGCCCCCCTTGAGCCGGAGCAGCCGGAGGGCTCGGGACTCCCTCCCCGCGTCGCCGGACAGGGGGGAGGGACAGCGGACCTCCAGGGTGCCGTCCGGGTCGTGGAGGGCATCCGCCACGCAGGTGAAAGCGGTCTCGGGGCTGCTGCCGCCGGTCCGCCGCAGCTGTTTCATGGCTTCGGATTCGGCGGGGAGCGCCGCCAGTTCGCGAAGGCGAACGAACAGGGCCGCCCGGGCGGGGTGGAAGACCCGGGTGGCCGTGCCCAGGAGCAGGGTGAAGACCTGCTCGGGCTGCATGCAGTGCCGCCGCAGGTCGGTGCCGAAGCGCGCGAGGATCTCGTGGGCGTCGTGACTCTCCCGGAAGTACTTCCGCTCCAGCACCCGCATCATGCCGCGGTTGACCCGGCCGATCAGGACGAGGGCGCCCAGGGTGGCGCCGGCGGTGGCCGCCAGGAGGAACTCGTGCTGCCGGGTGCCGAACGTCCGGGTCACCGCTGGCCCCAGCCCGTAGTACAGCCCCAGGAACACCAGGATCCCTTCCAGGAAGAGGAACCCGTTGGACAGCAGGGCGAACCGGAGCCCCTTGCGGAGGATGACCCGGGCCCCGAACATCCGGTGCTTGATAACCGCCCACGCGAAAAAGATCGGGATGAAGATCCGCAGGAGGTTCAGCAGGAGGGCGAAGCCCCGGCTGAAGGCGTAGCCGAAGACCGCCGACATGAGGAAGGACACCAGCCAGGGCAGCAGGCCCGCGACGCAGAACAGGAGCACGATCAGGCGGCGGCGCTCCCCGGGGGAGGGGGTTCGACGGATGTTCGTGACGAGCGAGGCGAACCCCGCGAGCGCGGCCAGGACGTAGATCACGTCCAGAACGTAGTCGACGACGATCACCGGCCGCAGGTAGAGGACGAAAGCCCGGACGTCGTAGTAGGGCAGGAAGTGCCACAGGAGGTTCCAGACGCTGAAGACCGCCCCGACCCAGGCCGCCGCTCGCATCAGCCACGGGAACCGCACGGCGACAGGGGAGGGCGAGGGGAACTGGAGGAAGAAGCGCAGGAAGAAGGCGCTCATGCAGGAAAAGAGGGTGATCCAGACGAGCGTGCTGAACTGGCTGGCGGGCTCGGGCAGGAGGTTCGAGGCGTCGCCCCACCCCAGCACGCAGAAACTCAGGAAGAGGTAGGCGGCGTTCCGCGCGGCACGGTCGTCGGGTTTGAGGATGGCGATGAAGCCCGCCGTCAGGAAGTTGATGACGAAAAACGGGAGAAGCGACAGGAGGAGACCGCTGTTGCGGGCGACGTAGTTCGACGGACGGGGCCAGGGAGGCACCGGGAGTTCCAGGGTCACGGTCCGCCCGCCCGGCATCTCCCGCTCCACTTCGATGACCCAGGGGGACCCAAACCGGAGGGCCCGGTGGGCACGGGCGATGTCCCGCAGGCCGCGGACGGGGATCCGTTCGCCGTTCCCGTCCCGGAAGGCCCGAAGAAGGTCCCCCGGTCTCAGCCCGACGGCCCGGAAGGGGGATTCCCGGGCCAGGTCCCGGACGGTGGTGCCCGATGCCCCGAAATCCAGCGCGATCCCGCCCCCCCGAAGGGGGCTGTCCAGCGCCAGGGAGGACCAGACGATCCCCACCTGGACCGCGAGCGTCGCCGTCCAGACCGCAAGGAAGAGGTGGAAACCGCGACGGCTTCCGCCGTTTTTCCGCGGCCTCCGCTTTCCCGTTTCACGACCGCTCACCCCTGTGCCCTCCGCTGGTCCGCCAGGGACGCCCCCCCCCGCGGGGAGGCCCGCCCCGTTCCTCAATCCCTCATGGCCGACACGGTCGCAAGAAGTACCATCACCCTCCGGGTAATGGCTCAAACAAACGTCTCACAGACACTTTCCCGCCCATTTTCCGACTTTTTCCGACCCCGTCAAGGATCAGTCATCGACGGAGGCCGGCGTGGTGCAGGCCTCGTCCGAAAAGATGGTCCCCGTCTGGTTCACGGCGAAGACCTTGTCCTTGTTCACCCCCAGCCCCCTGGCCACGCACTTGAAGGTCCCGGGGCCCGTCTCCAGGGTGAAGGTGAAACCGCCCGTCTCCGGGGACGAACTGTCGAAGCGCTTGTCGAGGTGCCCCTGCGCCACCAGGTCGTGGAAGGACCCGAAGGCCCCCCCGTTGGAAATCTTCGCCGAGTAGGCGGTCTGGGCGGCGACGATCATCCGGAGGTTGCTCACGCCGGCGTCCCGCAGGGCGCCGGCGGCCGGCTGGACCGACGAGGCGGTGGCGGGGGTGGGCGGGGTCTCGGGGACGGCGGCGCACCCCGCGAGGGCGAGCGCCGCCAGGACGGTCAATGCGATTCTGCACACGTCGATGCTTTTCATGTTCAGGCCTCCTTGAGTGACAGTTTCATTGTAAACGGCGCCGGTGAGCCTGTCAACGGGACCCCGCGCAGGTCGACATCCGGCGGCGGGGCCGGCCCCCGGTCACGGCGTCCCGATCTCCCTCCCGAGCCACTCCCCGCAGTAAGTCAAGGCTTCCCCCAGGCGCCCGGGGTCCAGGCTGCCGACCTGCGCCAGGTCCGGACGTCCGCCGCCCTTCCCGGAGAAGCGCTCGCGCAGCGCGGCCGCCAGGCGGGTCAGGTCGGGGGACAGGTCGGGGGTTCGCCCCAGGAAGAGGGTGCCGTCCCGGGAGGACCCCACCACGGCCGCCACGAGGCGCCCCGCCTCCAGCAGGGCGCGGCAGAGGGCCTGGGCCTGGGCGGAGGGCTCGTCCAGGGCGCATATCACCACGGCGGCGGGCCCGACCTTCACCGCTTCCGCCAGGAGCCGGGGAACCCCCGATTTCAGGATCTCCCCCTTCAGGCGGCCGGCCTCGCGCTCCAGGGCCTTGACGTCCGTCTGGAGGGACTTCACCCGCTGCACGAGTTCCGGGACGCCGGTGGTGGTCAGGGCGCACAGGTCGGAGATCACCCGGTGCTCGGCCCGGAAGCGGCGGTGGGCACGGCCGCCGCAGGCGAAGTGGATGCGGAGCTTGTCCTTGAGCTTCTCGCTCCGGAGGAAGGCGATCATCCCCACCTCGCCGGTGCGCCGGACGTGGGTCCCCCCGCACGCCGACCGGTCGCAGTCCGCCACGGTGACCACCCGGATGAGGCCCTCCCGAACGGTGGGCTTGCGCAACCCCAACTCCGCCGTCTCCGCCTTGTCGTGGCAGCTGACGCTCACGGGGCGGTCCTCCCAGACCACGGCGTTGGCCGCGTCGAAGGCAGCATCGACCTGGCACGGGGTGGCCGTCGGCGGGCTCAGGTCAATGGTGGCGGCGTCGGCCCCCAGGTGGAAGCCGACGGTCCGGAAAGCGCCCCCGGCCCAGAAGGCCGCGGAGAGGATGTGCTGCCCGGAGTGCTGCTGCATGTGGTCGAAGCGCCGCGCGGCATCGACCCGGCCTTCCACCGCAGCCCCCGGGGCCGGCCCCCCGCCCTCGAGGAGGTGGAACACCTCGCCCGCGTCGGTCTCCCCCACGTCCAGCACGGTGAAACCCCCGAGGGTCCCCGCGTCGGCCGGCTGCCCGCCCGACTCGGGGTAGAAGGCGGTGCGGTCCAGGTAAACCCGGGTTTTCCCGTCGCCGGCATCCTCCACCCGGGTGACCGTCGCCCGGAATGCCAGAAGGCATGAATCCGCCTGGTACAACTTTTCGGTCAAGACATCCTCCCTGTCAGTGGTGGCGCCGGCTTCAGCCGGCGTGCCCCGATCCCCCAGCACCTCGCGTCCCCTTCCCCGCATCGCCCCACGGCCCCGCTTTCCTGCCCCACCTCCCCGGCCAGCCGCTTCCCTCGCGCAAGCTGAAGCTTGCGCCACTACTTCAGCAGCCAGAGCAGCGCCTCGGGGGCCCTTCTGGACCAGGCGGAAGGCCCGTCCGGTTCCCCCTCCCCGGCGGCGGTCAGGAGTTCGCCCTTCCCGTACCCGAGGGTTTCCAGGAAGACGACCAGGCGCTCCGCGTCGTGGGCCCGCTGCAACCTCGCCGCCGCGTCGGCCGGGGACTCGCCCGGGCCCGTCGGCAGCGCCGCGGCCGACGGCGTGAGGTGAACGTAGAGGCGAGCGCCCTTCCTCCCCCGGGAAGCGCCATCGGTGTACGCCTCCAGGGTTTCGGGGCCCGGGACGCCCCGGAGGGAGAAGACCGCCACGCGCCCGAAACGGTCCGGGTAGCGCAGCCAGGTCTCGAAGGCCGGCCAGCTGCCGTCGCCGGCGCCCAGCACCCCCGTGCTCTCCCGCTCCGGCCGGGTGCGGAAGGCGGTGTCCACCGAGGGTTTGAGGCTCTCGGCCACGAAGCGGGGGAGGTCGCCCGTCTCCTCGCGGGCAGCGGGTGCGCCCCCCCAGACCGCCGGGCCCGCGGAGGGCGCCCAGCAGACCACGATGGCCGTCCGCTTCTTCTTCGCCGCCCGCAGCAGGGCCAGGGTCTCGTCCAGGTTCCACTCTCCCTCCGCCGAGGCGGCGGCGTCGAAAGCAGCGGGCCCTCCGAACACGTAGAGGACGGGGTAGCGGGTCTTCGAGCCGTCGTACCCGTCGGGGAGCAGGACCCACAGGTCCACGGGGCGTTCCCCCCCCGGCCCGGGAAAGCCCGCCACCACCCGCACGTCACCCAGAATGGTGTGGCCGCCGGGGCCGGGGACGTGGGCCTTCCACGGGACCGGCGCGGAAACGCCTGCAACGGCCGGAAGCCCGGCGAGCCCGGCCACCTCCCCGGAAGGCGTCCCGCGGAGCCGGGCGGACGGCTTCGCCCGGGCCGGCGGCGGCGTTTCGGGGAAGGACCGGGCCACCTCCAGGCCCCGCCAGGCGCAGACGGCGGCGGAGAACACGAGGATGCCCGCCGCCAGCCACTGACGGAGGCCGGAGATCTTCACCTCCCGCGAGGTGTAGGCGGCCAGGGCCATGAGCCCCGCGGCGCCGAAAATCTGCAGGGGGACGAGGGCCGGCAGCAGCAGCGCCGGGTCGCGGGGCGAGAGGGGATAGTACAGGACGGGAAACAGCAGCATGAGCAGCAGCGGCAACCGGGCGTTGCGCATCACCGTGGCCCTCCCCAGAAAGATCGGAAGCATCATGGCCAGGACGGCCGTCGGGGTGAGGACGACCCCCGGCAGGGTCATCAGCATGTCCATGAAACGGGCCGGGTAACCCGCCAGAGAAGCGACGGCCGGCAGGGGCAGCCAGGCGCCCGTCCATGCACGGGCCATGGAAGTCAACGCGACAAACGCGACGCCCCCCCCGACGAGGCTGGAGACCACCCTCCTCCACGGGACCCCCTTCCCCGCACCCTCCCGCGGGAGGCCCTTTCGGGCGTAGTACGGGACCATGACGAGCGCGGCCCCGAAGGCGAGGGTCAGCTCGCTGCTCACGGCGGCGGCCACCCCGAAAGAGGCCCCCGCCCGCATCCCCGACCCCGCTCCTCCCCGGCCCGGGAGCGCCGTGATGGAGGCCACGGCCAGCGTGAAGAACAGCAGGGAGAAACCCTCGGGGAAACCGTTGCAGGAGTATTCGACCAGCCTCGGGTGCACGGCGGTGAACGCCCCCGCCAGCCAGGCGGCGCGCGGCCCGAAGAGCCTGCGGGCCATCCAGGCCACGGGAAGCATCAGCAGCACGCCGGGGACCAGCGACGCCAGGACGGGGGCGGCGGACGGCCCGAGCCCGAGCTTGACGAAGAGGGCCTGCCAGAGGCAGAAGGGCCCGCCGGGGAACGAGCCCGGGTCGAGAAGGCCTCCAGCGGCGAGGGTCCGGGCGGCGGCGGCGCACTCGGCGCCCCGCCCGTACACCGCTCCCGCCAGGAGCAGGTACCCCAGCCGGGCGGCGAGGGCCCCCAGGACCAGCACCACGCCCTGCCGGAGGAAGGACGGGCCGCCCTCCAGGTCGAAGGCGTGCTTCCGCCGGAACTCCCGCACCGACTCGGTGTGAAAGACACCGAAGCGGTAACCCAGGAAGGAGACGGTGAACGCCACCACCACCCCGGCCAGCTTGGCCAGGTTCACCACCGCCAGCTCGTCCAGGGCAAAGCGGGACGGCAGGAAGCGGACGAAGAAGAGGAACACGGACGTGTTGATCAGCAGGGAGACCCCCGCCACGAGGTAGAACTTGGAGAGCGCGCCCCGCGCCGGCTCCCCCGAGGCCGTGCGGAACGTCCACCGCTGGTTCATGAAGTAGGAGTTCAGGGTGGCCACCGCGCAGGCGGTGAGGGAGACGAAAAGGTAGCCCAGGCCGGTGCGCGGGTGGAAGGACAGGACCAGCAGGTTCGTGACCGCGAAATCGACCAGCGTGTTGCAGGCGCCCACCAACGCAAACCGGGTGAACTGCCAGGCGTTCTTCAGCAGCCAGCGAAATCGTTCCCGGCTCACGCGCCCTCCGACCACACCGCGGCGCGAGACCGGATGGTGTCCGGAAACAACACGAATTGGATTTCAACCACGAACCATACCAACCACACGAACAAGGTCGGGGCCAAATACAAACCGATCATCCAGGCTGGCAAAGAAATAACCTTCAACAGACTGATCTTTCCTCCTGTCCTGTTCGTGCGATTCGTATGGTTCGTGGTTCGAAACCGGAAAGCGCTTCGGTGTTGCCGGTTATTTGGCGGGAAGGAACTCGCCGGTGAAAAAGACGATCACCGCCGCTACCGCCCGCAGGTCGGCGTAGGTGCCGCAGCAGGGCCGGGCCTCGCCCCACAGCGAGCCTTCCAGGCGGATGGTGCCATTCGATTCGATCTCGCCTCTCATCGAACCGCGGATCCGCAAGGTGCCGCCCTGTTCGATCTCGCCCACCATGGAGCCGTGTTTGCGGATGATGCCTCCCGGCTCCACCTCACCCACCATCGACCCGTTCTTCCGGACCGTGCCGTCGTCCTCGAACCGACCGACCATGGAGCCGTTGATGCGGATGGTTCCATCGGCTTCCACCACCGCCCACATCGACCCGTGCCGACGGATCTCTATCTCCGTCGCCGCTGGAAGGAAAGCCGACGCCGCACCCAGGTAGAGGGCCAGGAAGACTGAGCCCCGGAGAAGAACCGTCACCCGCCGAACCAAACGGCTGAACATGTTTTATGCCTCCTTTTCCTGCCCCGGGAATTCTGAGTCCCACTCTGCTTCATCCCGCCCCGTCCCGGGGATCTCAACCGTTTCATTGTACCATCCTCCGGGATCGGCAGGAAGAGAAAACCCCGACGCCGGGCCATACGGGAGCGCTTCTCGTCGGTTACGGGACAATCCGCCGGGGTATTCGGATGAGTTCGATGATAGAATGTCGCCACATGAATCCCTTCGCGACAGGAGGTTCAATGAACGATATCCTGAGACTCCCCGGCGGTCCTCCGGTTCCTTCCCGCCGGTCCACGGCTCGGCTTTCCTGCCGACGAATTCGAATGATCCTCCGCTTGTTCCTGACCGTCCTCTGTGTCTCCGGAGCCGAAGGGGCCGAACTCGCTTCCACCCTGCGAATGGCGGAGATGGCACGAGTCTACCCGAAGGAGACCGTGGTCTTTTTCTGTCTCGAAAACCCGGGGGCAATCCTGGACACCTTCGCTGCCTTTGTCGCGGAGATCGGGTCACCCTACCCAGCCGCTTTCCGGGAAGCCCTGGGGAAAGGATGGAAAGATCGATTGGGATTCGACCTTTCAACCCGGGAATCCTGGCTTGCAGCCGGTTTCGACCCTTCCCAGCCGATGACTCGCGGGTCAGGTTTCTGGAAAGGGAGCCCCTGGTATCTGGAAACCTTCGGGGTGGCCAACACGGCAAGGGCGATGGAGACGGTCCGGCAAGATTTCAGAAGATATGGCATCGAAATGGTCAGGGACCCGAACGCCTCCTTGGAAACGTACCGGGCACCGGGCTTCAATGACCAAACTATAGCGGTCATCGTCTTTAGAGACCGTCGCCTCTTCCGTTTGATGGCCGGGTCGCTGGCCACTGACTGCGCCGGGATTCTGAAGGACCTGATGGCCTTGCCCCCCGAGGATTCGCTCGGGAACAACTCCCTGTTCAGGCGGAGTACCGAGGTCCTGCCCCAGGGGGAGTATTTTTCCGGTTTCGTGGCAGGTGCGGGAACCGAAATCACACACCCTTTGCTGAAGGGTTGCGCTGCGTCCGCCTTCTCCGTCGGGGATTCCCGCCTCGAGGGATACCTGGCGCTGGATCCCGACAGCCCTCTTGCCCGGCTTCTCCAGTCCGGACTTGACTGCAACCCGCTGATCGCGAGACTGGATCGGCCCGACCTCGCTTTCTCATTGAGCCTGGACCTATCGGCGGACACATTCCGGCTCCTGGATGTGATCCTGAAAGAGGTGGACAGGCTGCGGGACCCGGCAGGGAGGCGCTTTTCCCTGGGCCAGGAGGAACTCGCCCTGCTGGAGAAGGTCGGGGGCAAACTCGCCGTAGGAGTGGCCGTCTATTTTTCGGAGGACCCAAAGTCCTCCTTCGATGTCGTCGCGGTGGGCCGCTTCGCCAGTCCCGATGTGGTGGAATCTCTGGTCAATGCCCTGTTCAAGGGAGCGAAACCGGAAGGCGAGCCCTGCGGCAACGGCAAGTTGTACCCGTACTCCGCCGCCCTCCCGAACCTGGCCTTTGGGCAGTGCGGAGATTCTCTTTTCGTCGGCCCTTCCGAGCGCATACGTCGTGCCATCGGCACGGCCGAGGCCCGCTGGTCTCCCCGCTGCGGCGGGATGGACCTGCTATCGGCCGAGTGCTTCCGTGGCGGCCTTTTCGGCGTACTGGGAGCGTCCGCTCCTTCACCCGAGCGCGATCTTCTGTCACTGGCCATCCCCAGGGAAGCGGGCATCTTCTGGCGGTGCATGCGGAAGGAGGAAGGGTTGCGACTGTCCGCGGAGATCTCGGGCCGACGGTTCATGCTCCCCGGAGCGCTCACCCTGATCGCCGGGAAGAGCATCGTCGAATCGCAACGGATGGCCCGGGAAACCGCCACCCTGGCGATGCTCCAGTACATCTATATGGCGGAGGAGGCTTTCAGGGAAAAGAATTTCAAGAAAGGGTCCTACGGGACTTTCGCCGAACTGGTGGCCAGGGACCGCCTCGATGACCGTTTCAGAGACCCAGACCCGGTGATCGACGGGTTCCGATACTCCCTCGAGGCTAATGGCAAGCGGTTCCGGTGCGTAGCCCGGGGGACCGGTGAACAGGAGGGGATCGTGTACGCCATCAACGAGGCGGGAAGAGTCTGTTCGGACGAACAGTGCACGAAGGTGGTTAACAGAGACTAGGGAATGACCTCCACCGCTTCGGCCTGGATGGACACCACCGAAAGGTAGCCTTTTCCGCTCGTCTTGAGCTTCTCCCGCAGCGCCGCGATCTGTTTGGCGGACAGCTCCCCGGCCTTCCCCTCCGCCCGCAAACGCTCGATGTACCCAGCGCTGCGGCAGGGCTGCCGGTCCACGTGACACAGGATCGCCGTCTGCTTCTCCAGTTCGTCGAGACGGGCCGCGTCGATGCGGGTCTCGGAGACGACGCCGAGCACCCGGACCCGCTTTTTAAGAAGGCCCGCGTCGAAGCCCTGTCCCGGGGTCACGGGGTCCACCCGGACGACGGCGCCCCCGGCACCCTCGAGCTTCATCTTCGTCCGGTCCACCGAACAGAGATGGAGGACCGTGCCCTCCACGACCACCCGTTTCCCGACGAAGCCGTCGATCCCGGCGGTCAACTCCTCGAGGGAAACCCGAAGCGGCTCCGGGGAGACCGCCCCGGCGGTAGCGGCAGGGGCGCCCGTTTCCGTCGGCATCCCGCCGGCCAGGGCCCACAACGTCAGAAGGAAAATCGTCGAACCCCTCGCGATAACCTTTTTCAACATGGCGATTTATCCACCTCCGATCCGAATGGTTGGTGATACGTCATCATGGGGGCCCGGTTCGGACGCCCGGCCGATATCGCCGATTTTGAGAAAACACGGAAGTCGAACGAAAAAGCCGGAAAGCGAACGGGGAAGAGCCTGTAAACCCTTCCCTTACTATAGTGACTGCGTTGGGGGCGGCGGGCATCACCCAGGGCCGCCCTTCCCACGCCGGCGGGAAAGGACAAAAGGACCTAAAGGACCAAAACGACCAAAAGGACTGAAATGGATTTAAAGAGACCCAGACGGCATGGGCAAGACCCGGTTCCTTTCCAACCGCGTTTTTCCGTTTCGGGCCTGCCGTCCTTTATGTCCTTTGGGTCCTTTGGGTCCTTGATGTCCTTTATCGGGCCACCGGGCGCCCCTGCTCGTCCACTTCCACCACCGGGCCGAGGTCGAGCCTGGCCAGGTCGGCCGCGATGGCCGCCTTGTCGCCCACCACCACGATGGCCAACTGGTCGGGGTGGAGGTGCTTCCGCGCCGCGGCGTTCACCAGGTCCGGCGTCAGGGCCCCAACGCGGGCGGGCCAGGTCTCCAGCTCATCGTCCGGCAGCCCGTAGGGCGCCAGGTCGGCGATCCGGGAGACGATCTGGTCGAGGGTCTCGAAGTCCCTGGCGTACCCGTCCACCAGGCTGCCCCGTGCGAAGGCGAGTTCCTCCGCGGTGACGGGCCTGGCCCCGGCCATCCCCGCGATCTCCTTCACCATCTCGGAGACCGCGGCGGCGGTCACCCGGGTCTGCACCGGGGCCGAGGCCGAGAACAGGTACGGGACCACCCCGTAGGTGAAGCGGGAGCGGCACCCGTAGGTGTACCCCTTGTCCTCCCGGAGGTTCATGTTGAGGCGGGAGACGAACTGGCCGCCCAGCACGCCGTTGGCGGCTTCCAGGGCGGCGTGGTCGGCGCTCGCGCGGGCGGCGCCCACCGAGCCGATCAGGATGTGGGACTGGGCGGCGCCGGGCTTGTTCACGATGTAGAGGGTCCGTGCCGGGTGCCGGGGCGGTTCGGGGAGGGAGGCGCCGGCGCGGGCCCCGGCGGACCACGCCGCCAGGTTGCCCGCCAGGGCCTTTTCCAACTCGGCCCGGGTCAGGTCCCCCGCCACCACCAGCACGGCCTGGGCGGGGCCGAAACGCTCCGCGTAATTCGCGCGGACGTCCTCCAGGGTGACGGCCGTGAGGCCTTCGGGGGTCCCCAGGCTCGGGTGGCCGTAGGGGTGCCCCCCGAACAGGACGCCGAGCAGGGCGGACTGGGCCAGCAGCGCGGTCTGGTCCCGCTGCTGCATCAGGCGGACCAGGCGGGCCTTGCGCTCGCGGTCCAGCTCGTCGTCGGGGAAGTCGGGGCGCATGACGGCGTCGGCCAGGAGCGGCAGGGTTTCGCCCAGGCGGTCCTTCATCGTCGAGAGGGAGACCTTGGTGACGTCCCGCTCGGTGGCGATGCTCAGGCGGGCCCCCTTCCCTTCCAGGGCCTCGGCGAAGTCCTTCGAGGACTTTCCGCCCGCGCCCTCCGCCAGGAGCGCCGCCGTCAGGTCGGCCAGCCCCGCGCGGCCGGCCGGGTCACTGGCCGACCCGGACTTGATCACCACCGCCAGGGTCACCAGGGGCAGCTTGTGCCGCTCCGCGAGGACGACCTCCAGCCCGTTCGCCAAGCGGAAACGCTCCGGGGCGGGAAAACGGAAAGGCTCCCCGGCGGCCTTGCCGGGCACCTTCTCCCGTTCGGTTTCGGTGGCGGCCCCCGCCGTTTCGGCCTTCAGGTCCGGCATGGGGCTGACCCGGGCCCGGACCCGGTCGGGCCCCAGGTACTTCCGCGCCGCGGCCGTGACGGACTCCGGGGTCAGGTCGAGGAAGCGCTGCAGGTCCCACTGGAACATGTCGGCCTTCCCCAGGTAGTGGTAGTACTCGTTGAGGGAATCCGAGATGCCGCCGAACCCGCCGACCCGCTGCATGCCGCGCAGGGCCCGCGCGGTTTCGTCGGCCTGGACGCGCCCGAGTTCCTCCGCCGTGATGCCGTTTTGCAGGGTGTCGTTCAGCACGGCGAGGGCCGCGGCCTCCACCTCGTCCAGGGTGTGCCCGGGCCGGGGCGTGAGCGTCACCAGGAAACTCCCCGAAATCTCCAGGGCACTGTGGTTGACGGTGACATCCTGGGCCAGCTGCTGGTCGCGGACCAGGGCCTGGTGAAGCCGGGAGGTCTTCCCGTCCCCGAGGACCCGGGCGAAGACCGTCAGGGCGGCCTCGTCCCCGGCGTAGCGCGGGGTGGTGAACCAGGAGAGGTAGGCCCGGGGGAGCTTGACCCGGTCCTGGATGTCCAGGACGATCTCGCCCTCGAGCCGGGGGACCCACCGCCCGATCTTCGAGACGGGCGGGCCGGGAGGGATATCCCCGAAGTACTTCCGGATGTGTGCCTTGGCCTCTTCCGGCTTGAAGTCGCCCGCCACGCAGAGGCTGGCGTTGTTGGGGGTGTAGTAAGCCCGGAAGAACTCCCGGACGTCGTCCAGGGTGGCGGCCTGGATGTCCGCCATGGCGCCGATGGTCAGCCAGCTGTAGGGGTGGTTCGGCGGGAAGGCGGCCGCCGCCATCTTCTCCATCACCGTCCCGTAAGGGCGGTTGTCGTAGTTCTGGCGGCGCTCGTTCTGGACCACCGAGACCTGGTTGGCCAGGCGGACCGGCGTCATGGCCTCCAGCAGGAACCCCATGCGGTCGGCCTCCAGCCAGAGAGCGCGCTCCAGGTAGCCCGCGGGAACCAGGGTCCAGTACCGGGTTCGGTCCGTGTTGGTGCCGCCGTTCACCTCGCCGCCGATCTCCTGCAGCGGCTTGAAGAAGTCGTCGTTCCAGTGCTTCGAGCCCTGGAACATCATGTGCTCGAAGAGGTGGGCGAAGCCGGTGCGGCCGGGCTTCTCGTTCTTGGACCCCACCCTGTAGTTGATGTTCACCGCCACGATGGGCAGGGTGTGGTCCTCCACCAGGAAGACCGTGAGACCGTTGGACAGCTGGTACTGCTCGACGTTGACCGTGGGGAGCGGGTTGGGCGGCGCGCACAAGGCCGCGCCGGCCAGGCTGCCCGCCAGGGCGACGAGGATCAGGGTCTTGATCATGGGCACTCCTGAACGAAAGGTAGACCGTCTGTTACGCACGACGGGAAACATTGTTTCGGCCCGGTGACGCTTCGGCGGGCATCGCGGGAGGGGGCAAACCCGGCGCTCACTCCCGGCTTTTCTCCGGGGGCCCTCCGGGGTCCGGGGGGAGGGACGCGGGGAGCGGCGGCGGGGAAGTCCCCAGGTAGCGGAAATACGACCGGTTCAGCTTCTCGAAACGGCTGATGATGAAACGGGCGCCCACCTTCAGGATGAAGTTGTCGGGGTCGTAGTAGATGGCCTGCCGGAAGTTCCACACCAGGGCGTCGTAGCCGATCCGGCAAACGAGGTCGACGATGTCGCAGAGGGAACGGTCCACCGAGTAGAACTGCCGGTGCGCGAGCAGCGCGCCCTGCTGGAGTTCGAGGGGGGACAGCCCCTTCGGGAGGAAAACGGCGTGCATGCCGTCGTAGTAGTCCCAGTTCCGGTGGAGCAGCCGCCCCTCCGCCTCGAACTTCTCGTAGATCCGTGTGCCCGGGAAGGGCGTCAGGATCATGAACTGGACCGTATCGACATCGTGCCGGACGGCAAAATCGGCGGTCCGGGCGAAACTGTCGGTGGTGTCGTGGTCCTCCCCGAAGATGAACATCCCGTGGATCTGGATCCCCTGTTCGTGGATCACGGCGACGGCCCGCTCGACGTCCGCCCTTGTCTGCGACTTGTGAAGGGCCTTGAGGCTCTGGTCGTCGATGGATTCGAAACCGATGTAGACGCGGTTGCACCCCGATCGGTACATCCGGGCCACGAGTTCGGGGTCCCGGGCGATGTCCGCCCGCACCTGGGCGCTCCAGCTGATCCCCATGTTCTCGGCTGTTATGCCCTCCATGAGGGCGTCGAGCCGGGGGACGTCCACGGCCAGGTTGTCGTCGTAGAAGAAGACGTTCCGCCCCTTGAAGAAGGCGAGCGCGTTGCGCAGCTCGGCGAGGATGCGTTCCGGGGACTGCTTCCGGTAACGACGTCCGAAAATGCGGGTGACGGTGCAGAAATTGCAATCGAATGGGCACCCTCGGGAGGTCATCATGGGGATGACCCTCATGGACTCCGCCCCCTTCAGGAGGCTGTAGTCAATCACCGGGAGCGTGTCGAGGTCATCCACCGGCTTGCCGTGCACGACCCGGTCGGTGAGGCGCCCCTCCACCACATCCAGGATGACGCTTTCCCCCTCCCCCGTCACGACCTGGTCGGCCAGGTCCAGGAAGTCCTCGGGCACCAGGGAGGCGTGGATTCCCCCGATGAGGATGCGCGTGCGGGGATGGTTCAGGCGGATGGCCCGCGCCAGATCCATCCCCCGGTTCGCGTTGAGGGTCAGGCAGGAGAGGCAGACGATCTCGGCGTCGAGGTCCAGCGGGTCGACGGGGGCGCACAGGATGTTCTCGTTGAGGATCTGCACCCGGTGCCCGGCACGGGACAGGATGGTCCCCAGGATCAGGCTCCCCATCAGCGGCAGGTTCATGGAGTACTCGAAGACGTTGGCCTGCCGTCCCCGGGGCTCGATGAACGTGATGGAAAGGGGTTTCATCGCGAGCGTCCGAAAGCCAGGACGCTCAACCCCACCAGGATGAAGGTGGTCCACCAGAGGTCGCCCGAGAGGTAGAAGACGAGGAAGAAGGCCACGCAGACGCACCCCAGGAACATCCCGATGAGCAGATAGATCCTCCGGTTCCGGTGGAATAGGAAGAGGAGGAGGAAGGTCGCCCCGAGAAACCCGATGTAGGCCGGCCAGAGTCGGGCGAGGGACTCCCACCCGGAAAAGGTGAAGTAGAGGCTGAACAGGCTGAAGAAGATGACGTAGAGCCCCAATCCGAGGAACGCGGCCTCCCGGCGTTCCCGGCGGTGGTAGATCCCGATGAAGCCGCAACCCCAGGCCGTCAGGACGAGCGGCCAGAAGCGGTAGAGGATGTGGACCCGGAAATAGGTCTCCGCGGCGAAGATGGACCCGATCAGGATCAGGAAGATCCCGATTCGGATGTTGTTGTGGTCGGAACGGGGGTTTTCACGAAGTGTCGCTGAAGGCGTAGTTGTTTTCATAAACTTCAGGATAGCGCAGATCGGCCGTGAAGTGAAACGGAAAATGCCTCGGGTGAGGAATATCGGCAACCACCTTCGGGCGTCACGGCCGTACGCCCGACCCGGGAAGAAGACGCCGCTTCGCAAGTGCGTTCCCGCCGCGAAGGCACCGCAGGGATACGCAGCCCGGAGAGACTACCTCCCCCCGTAGGCGCCGAAGGCGGCCCAGAAGAAGGGGGCGCGGCGGTCCGGCGGGACGGTGCCGTCCGGGCCCGGCCGGGGCGGGGCTTTCCGGATCATCCGGACCTGGGCCTCCCGGAGGGCGTCGTCCACGGGGCGGCCCCGGCGCAGTTGACGGTAGAAGCCGCGCATCAGCTCCACCGTGGCGTCGTCGGAGACCTCCCACAGGGACGCCACCACCGTCCGCGCACCGGCGTACTGGAACGCCCGCGTCAGGCCGATCATCCCCTCGCCGCCGGCCGCCTTCCCCAGACCGGTGTCACAGGCCGACAGCGTGACGAGGTCGGCGTCCAGCCGCATCCCCTCCATGATTTCCCAGGCCTGGAGGACGCCGTCCTCTTCCGCGGGCCCGTCCGCTTTCCCGATGCTGAGCAGGAGGGCCGAGTTCAGCGGGAAGCGCCCGTCCGCGCGGCCGTGGCACGCGAAGTGGAGGAGGCGCGTGCCGGGTGCGGCCTGGCGGGCCTGTCTCTCGGTGGCCGCGTCCCCGGTGTAGGTGGCGGCGGCGCCCTTCCAGGCGCCGGCCACCGCCGAGACCTCCACGCCGGACCAGGGGAGCGGGGCCATGGCCCCCCGCAGCCCCCGCAACGCGGGAACGGGGGGGCGATCCGACGCGCCCCACACCGGGTAACGGGGGTCGCCGAAGGCGGTGAGGCCGGGCGAACCGGCAACCCGGCCGGCCTGTCGCGCCCGCAGTTCCGCGAAGACGGTGGCGGAGGCGGCGTAGAGCAGCGGTTTCCACTCCACCAGCCAGGCCCGCTTCCGGCCGCTGCCCAGGGCTGGGCCCCGGGCCGTGCGCGCGTCCACCGCCAGCGCGTCGAAGGGGAGAAGGTGCAGGGGACCGTCCGGGACCACCAGCAGGCGGTCGTTGGCGGCGATGTCCCCCAGGGCGGGGCCGAGAAGGGCTTCGGAGAGCCGCGTCGCCACCGCCCAGGCCGCCTCGGGGCTCCACGCCCCCTCCACGGCGGAGCGGACCCGGGACCGGAAGTCCAGGATTCGGTCCGACAGGGCCTCCCGCCCCAGGCCGACCCGGTAGGCGTGAAGCCCGGTCCGCCGCGAGAGGGAGAAGACGAGGGTGTTGTCCTCCCCCACGCTGTAGGCCAGCAGGAGACGGCCCTCGTCCAGGGCCTTCACCGCCCCCGCCGCGTCCAGGGGGCGGGGCTCCTGCAGGGCCGCCAACCGGGGGCTGACCGTGCGGATCCGGGCCAGCACCGCCTCCCGCTCGCGCTCCAGGGTGTCGAGGCGGACCCGGAGACTTGCGAACTTCTCCCGGTCCTTGTCGGGGTCCAGGCGCGTCATCGCCTCGAGGGCCCCGGCGAATTCCCGGTCCACGCGGCGCCGCTTCCGGTCGAGGTCTTCCGGCAGGTCCGCGGTGAACCGGAGTTCCCGTTGGGAGAGGAGCGAAAGGAGATGCCGGGCCCGGGACCGCTCGTAAACCCGGAAGGCCTCCTCAGTATCCCCTCGCTCTACAAGGAGATCCATGAGTTGGTGGTAGTAACCCTCATAGGCGGCCCGAAATTCCCCTCTCGCCTCCTCGGTCCCGCCGAGCCGCCCGATCTGTGACTCGAGGCAGTCGACAGAACGGCGCAGGAAGGAGAGGGCCTCCGCGGTCCGGGAGAGGGCGCGGTTGAGCTTCCCCAGCTCCGCGCAGGCCATGGCCTCCCAGATCCCGCCCGGGCAGGAAACCCGCCGGATTTCGAGGACCTGACGGAGGAGCGCCAGGGCCTCTTCCTCCCGGCCCTGGCGTTCGCGCAGTTCGGCCAGGCGGGCCAGCACCTCGCCCATGTGATGGGACCTGGGCGCCAACCGTTCATAGATGGCCTTGGCATGCAGAAAACGCCGCTCGGCTTCATCGAGTTTCCCCATGACCATCACCAGCCGGCCGAGGGTCAGCTCGGCACTGGCCACATGCAGGGATTCGGGGGCCAGCCGGTTCCGGATCTCCAGCACCCGTTGAAAGTACTCCCCCGCCTTCGACAATTCGCCCCGGTCGAAGGACAGGCTCCCCAGGTTGTTCAGGCTGTTGGCCGTCTCCAGGGAGTCCTTCGTGGCGTTTTCCCGGATCTCCAGGGCCCGCTCCAGAAACCCCTGCGCCCCGTCGAAGTCCTGGCGGAGAAAGAGGATGGTCCCCAGGTTGTCCACGACGCCGGAGAGGGCGATGGGGTCCGCGCCCGTCCGCTCGAAGATTTCCAGGGCCCGGCGGAGGTAGTTTTCCGCGGTCCCGAGATCGCTGCGATCCTTGGCGACGTTGGCCAGGTTGTTGAGGGTGAAGGCCGAGGACTGGCCCCCCGGGTCCAGGGTCTCCTTGAGCCGGAGCGCCCGGTTGAAGATGGCCTCCGCCTCGGGGAGGTCGCCCCGGTTCCAGGCGATCAGCCCGAGGTTGTTGAGCGATCGGGCGAGATCCAGTTCGACGCCCGGGAGCGTTTCGAGGATGGCAATCCCCCGTTCGATCATTTGTTGCGCGGCATCCAGGTCGCTCCGCTTCCAGAGGGCCAGACCGTAGTTGGAACAGATTTCCGCATACAGGAACCCCCCGGGGGCCCCTCGCTCGCGCAGCGCCAGGGACCTCTCGAACGCCGCGATGGTTTCCGCGAGGCGACCCTGCTGCCAATTGGCGATCCCCAACTCGCGGAGCAGGAGGGCGGTGTCCAACCCGGCCTCACCCCGCTCCTGCAGGGCGTCGAGCCCGGCGCCCAGGACCTGCGCCTGGCGGGGGTAGTCTTTCCGATCGAGCCACACCGCGGCCTCGGCGAGGGTAAGGGCGACCAGTGCCGCTGAAGAGAGCGGGGCGCCAAGCACCTGGCGGGCGTCACGGACGCGATCGAGCGCGGCGTCGTATCGCTTGCCCAGGGTATCCCCCGCGGCGGCCTCCAACCACAGCCATGCCGCCAGCTCCCGCTCCCCGGTTTCGCTGGAGAGCCGGGCCAGCCTGATCAAACGAGCGACGCCCGCCAGATCGCCTTTTCGTGACAGGGCGAGGGCGGCCGAAAGCTCTTCCTCGACCGGGGGAGCCAGGCGCGGATGGACCTTTGCATCCGGTCGACCCAAACCGACATTCCAGGTGAGTTCGGCTCCGTCTCGCAGGCCCCTCAGGCTGACGGCGGCCCGGGGCCACACCTCCACGATGGCCTCCTGCCAGTCGAACGGGGCGCCCAGTTCCCCGGAGGCGGCCCCAGACCCGCCCGGGGGCACCGGAGGCCGTTCCCAGGACAGGATCACGTCGCCAGGGCGCAACCCGGCCGCGGTCAAAGCGGAGTCCCGGCGAAGGGAATCCACGACAAAACCTGGAAGCCGGCAAGGCGTCGGCCCCGGATCGTCGGCAGGCTGAACGGGCATTGTCGTCAACACGAACAGGGAAAAAACGTGCAAAGGCGATCGCAGCATTCTCATGATCACCTCTGCCGACAAGAAAAGGTGAGCGGGGGACGCCTCATCGCGGGGAGGGTGCCGTCGCCACCGAGTGGGGGACGAGGATGATCACCTGGCGCTTGTTGTCGATGGTGTAGCTGTAATCGGAGATCAGGTTCTGCCCGAAGAGGTTGTAGTCGGACTTCGGGTTGACCAGGACCAGGACGTTCTCCAGGGTGAGGTCGCCGATGCTCAGAGACTCTACTTTCCCCGGGTGACAGATGACCCTCCCGGAAGCGGTCCCCACGGGGATGTCCGAGGTCTTGTCGATCTCGATGTCGGCGCTCTCGGCCACACTGCCGCTGACCGTCACCACGGACGCCCCCGTGTCGAAGACGAAGGGGACGCTCTTCCGGCCGTTCAACTGGACCATCACGGCCAGTAGACCGTTGGGGAGTCGGATGAACGGAATGTAGAAAGCGGACGCCTTCGGGTCCGCCGCCTTCGACGCGGACGGCGCGTGGACCGTTGAAGTGTACGGGCTGGGCTCCGGGGCCCCTTCGAGACTGAGGAGGGGGACCGGCTTCGCGGGCTTGGGGTCGGCGGCAGGCTTGTCCTGGGCAGGGGCGACCGCGAGGCTGAACAGGGTGAGCGAAAAAAGGGCGGCAAAGGCTCGCTTCATGGGATCCTCCCGGAAGTCCGTCAATGCCTCCCGGGCATGGGGCGTTGACGACGACTTTGATTATATCATGGTTTCCGTCGAGGGCCCCGTCTGTGCTAGAGTGTGAAGCGTTCCGCCGGCGCTTGCCCCCGTCCCCGGACGGCCGGGGGCGTTCGCGGGGGCCGGCGGCAGGGGCTTCCCGCTCGCAACGCCCCCCTCGGCCGCCTGGGGAGGAACGTTCCGGCAGGGCGGGAACCCGGGGTTACGACAGGAGTGAACACGATGAAGAACCTCGTCGGAAAGTGGGCCGGATTCGGCCTCGTCCTCTGGGCGCTCTCGGCCCCTGCCATCAGCGGACCCCGGGTGCTGGCGCCGGCCGGCGTAACGATCCGGGGGACGTTGCCCGTCCCCTGCCCCGCCCGGGTGAAACCGGCCCCGCCCCGGGAGGAGTGGGTCGGCCTTCCGGGCGATTACACCCTCGAGGACGTCTCGGTCCGGGTCCTCGAGCGGGACGGCCGGCTCGTCCTGGTCTCGCTGGCCGGCGGCACCCCGCCCGCCCCCGGGGGGCCGGCGCCCGGGAGCCCTGCCGTCACGCACCCCCCGTCAGCCGGCCCCGGGTCGGAGAAAGCGAAGGAGACCCCGGGCCGAAAGAAGGGGGAGCGCGTCCCCCCGCCCCGCTTCACGGGGGAGTTCCTCCTGGAGGACGCCGGCAAGGGCCGCTTCCGCCTCCGCATGCCGGGCGCCTTCCAACCCATGGAAGTGAAGTTCCGCCGCGACCGGCGGGGCCTGGCCGCGGAGTGCCTCCTGGGAGAGGCGGTGTTCACCCGGCACTTCCTCGGCCCCGAGAGCGGCGGGTCCTTCCGGATCACCCCCCGGCGCCCGGTGGAGGACCTGCGCCGGGAAGCGGCCGCCGCGACGCCCCCGGTCGAGACGGGCGCCTTCGCGACCCCCGACTGGGTGGACGCGGAAAAGTTCGTCCCCCACGTCCGCCTGGACATCCGCTACGCCACCCCCGACAACTTCGTCGGGGCTTCCTTCTACCCCGCGGCCCGGGCCTTCCTTCAGCGCCCGGTGACGGAAGCCCTCGCCCGGGCCGCCCGGCGGTTCGAGGTTCACGGGCTGGGGCTCATCATCCACGACGCCTACCGGCCCTGGTCCGTCACGAAGATGTTCTGGGACGCGACCCCCGACCACCAGAGGGAATTCGTCGCCGACCCGGCCAGGGGGTCCCGCCACAACCGGGGCACCGCCGTGGATGTCTCCCTCTACGACCTGAGCACGGGGAAACCGGTTCCCTTTCCCAGCGGGTACGACGAGTTCTCCCCCCGCGCCGCCGTCGACTACACCGGGGGGACCGGCCTGGAACGCTGGAACCGGGACCTGCTCCGCTGCGTCCTGGAAACGGAGGGTTTCAAGGTCTACGAGGCGGAGTGGTGGCACTTCGACTACCAGGCCCCCAAGCCCTACCCCATCGCCAACGACACCTTCGAAGCCCTCGACGCCCGGGGCCACTGAGCAGGGACGTTCAACTCACGAGCAACACGAAGCTTGACATCCATGGATTCCCTTCCCCCCGGGCGTGCGGCTTTCGCGAACGGTGCGGGGGTGGCTGCGTTTCGGAGTCAACCCTGCCGGGGCACCCGGCGAGATAGGCGTTGCGGAGCCGCGGCGCGGCGTGTACAATGGGGGCAGACAGACCCTGGAGGAAAAGACATGGCGGGCATCAAGCTGGAAGACATGGTCGGCTCGTTCATCTACATTGGCTTCACCGAGAAGCTCGTGGTGACGGGTTTCGAGCCCCCGGGGCCCACGCGCCTCATCTTCGTGAAGCTCACGGGGGTCGAGGACAAGGGCATCTTTTTTGAACACAACCAGTTCCCGCTCTCCAACAAGAAGACCGGGGACGTGGAGTTCGCCCGGACGCAGGTGTTCATTCCTTTTTCCAAGATCAGCCACATCAGCGCGTTCCCGGACATCCGCAACTTCGACGACTACACGGCCCTCGAAGGCGCCCTGACGTTCATGGAGCCCTGAGCCGGCCCCGTCCAGAGCCCCTTCCCCGCGGCCGCAGCCGGCGGCGGCAAACCGACGGGCCCGCTTGACGGGCATGGTATCCTGCATCCGTCCCTCGGTCGAGGGGCGGAAAAATGCAACCGGAGGCCCACATGCACAACCCCTACGAAAATCCCTACCCGGCGGTCGGGACCTTCGAGCAGGCCGAGGCGTCGCGCCGCTTCCTGCAGCGGGTCTACGGCTGGATGTTCTTCGGGCTGGCCCTCACCGCCCTCATGGCCTACTACACCGTCTCGGAGCCCGGGCTGCTCCGGGCGGTCGTCGGGAACCAGGCCGTCTTCTTCGGCCTGATCATCGGCGAACTCGTCCTGGTGCTGGTGATCTCCGCGATGATCCGGCGCCTCTCCCCCGCCGTGGCGTCCCTCCTGTTCATCGTCTATTCGCTGCTCAACGGCCTGACGCTCTCCGTCATCCTGCTGGTCTACACCCAGGAGTCCATCGCCTCGGCCTTCCTGGTCTGCGCGGCCATGTTCGGCGCCCTGTCGCTTTTCGGGCTGACCACCCGGCGCTCGCTGGACGGCCTGGGGGCATTCTGCACGATGGGGCTCACCGGCCTCGTGGTGGCCATGCTGGTCAGCCTCTTCTGGCGGAACAACATGCTGGAGTTCGTCATCAACTGCGTGGGCATCATCGTCTTCACGGGGCTGACGGCCTACGACACCCGCAAGCTCAAGCAGATGTCCGCCTCCGTCGGCGCCGAGGGATCCGTGGCCCAGTCGGCCGCCATCCTGGGCGCCCTGACCCTCTACCTCGACTTCATCAACCTCTTCCTGTTCATCCTCCGCTTCATGGGCGGGCGGAGAGACTGAACCGGAAGCCCTGAACCGCGCGCATTCGCGTGAGGCTGAACCGACTCGTCCCCTTACTCTCGCGGGGACCGCCTCACCACACTTCCGCCACGTCGGCCGTGTCGGCGCGGTCATGCAGCACGATGGCGTTTTTCGGGCAGACCGAGCGGCAGATCCCGCAACCGTAGCAGTGCCGTCGGTCGACCACCGTTTTCTTCTCCCCGGCGCTGTAGGCCATGGCCCCGAATTGACAGACCCGCATGCAGGCCCGGCACCCCACGCAGGCCTCGGGGTCGACCTCGGCCACGTACTCCCCCCGGAACAGGGTGGTGATCCCGTGGGTGAGGGTCGTCTTCAGGGCCAGGCAGTCGGCCCGGTCGCAGTTGCAGATCCCTCCGATGAAGGGTGTCCGGAAGGTCCAGACCGTGTGACACAGGCCCTCCTTCTCGTGCTCCCTCATCGCGGACAAGGCCTCCTCCTTCGTCAGGCTTTCGGTTGAAAGGGCGTCGGGACCCGAAAGGAAATCGGGGCTGATCTCCTTGAACAATTTGGCGAATTCGCCCCCGTTGGGCCCCATGCTGACGCCATAGCAGAAACGCTGCTCCTTGCCGGTGCCGATCTTCCGGCAGATGCAGCCCACCCTGACGATGGAGTTGACGAAGCCGAGGATGCGCTCGATCTCCTCGATGGGCACCACCTGGCCGAAGTGCTGCTTTTTCATTTTTTTCGTGATCCGCCGGGTAATGACCCGGCGGACGAAGGCAGGCATCCGGTGCAGGCGGTCCAACTGGCCGATCTTCTCCCGGATCGTGCCGATGTCCATTTTGGAGAACCCTTCGATCATCCGGCGTCGTTTCATGTCGGAGAGGAGGTCCTCCGCGTAGTTCTTCGCCTGGAGATACCACTTCTCCCCCTCGCCGTGCTTGATGCAGAATTCGCACATGACCCGCTCCTGAGCTTGAACTCCCTCCATTCTACGTCTTGTCCCCGGGGCGGCGCCGCGGACGCCCGTCACTTTTTCGCGCTTGTGCCTGAGTTCCCCGGCGTCCGCGGCTTGCCCCGGGCTGAAACGCCTTTCCCCTTCGGGGAATCGGGGGGGGTATAAATCAAATCGGGATCGGGCGTTCGCGGCCCCCGATCGGGATCGCCCGCTCGAGCGCCTCAACCGGGATCGGGCGTTCGCGGAGCCCTACCGGGATCGGACGTTCGCGTAACCCTACCGGGGTTGGCACTTCGAGGGCCCTGACCCTCCCCAAAGGGGAGGGGGCGTCCCAGCCGGGGGCAAGACGCGGGCGCCAGCCATGAACGTGCAGCGTGCCGTTCGTTCCGGGCGCCCGCGTCGCCGCCCCCGGAACGCGGCAACGGGGGGAGGAAACGCACCCTGAATTGAGTCCATCTCCCTACACATCGGTCTGGAACATGATTCGCGGCCAGGGCCGTCTTCCTTCTGCGAGCTTTGCAGCAGGAGCCGATCCGGATCTTGATCGCGCAAAGGCGCGAAGACCGCAAAGAAAATCGGGGCGCCCGGGGTGCGGCCAGGGGCCACGAAAGCTCGCCTTCACCGGCTTGCCGCGCTTCAGGGAGAGGCCTTGCGGATATCCCTCCCAGGCGCGGAGCGGTGTTCGCCCTGCCGGCATTTTTCCTATGGTTGTTTTGGTCCCTCTTTTCCTTTGTCCCGCTGACCCTCCTTCGAGATTTTTCCCGGCCTTCTCCCCGCTCGTGATAAAGTTGAAGAAACCTTGCCGAGGAGGTCCCATGCGAAAACCGGCAGAAGCCGCCCGTCTTTGGGTGTTGATCGTGACCTGGTTCTTCATCACCCCGTTGCCGGCCCAGGACAAGCCGGCGGCGACACCCGGGAAGGCGGAGACCCGTACCGTGCCCCTGGCCACTTTCACCAACGACGACGTCGCCCCGGCGGCGAGCGCCGGCGGGGCCGAGAGCGCGAGCGACGGCCTGACGGTCTACCGGAAAAACTCCGATACGGGCCGGCAGCTTCGGAAGCTTCTCGACGCCTGCTGGTACGGGCGGCTCGACCAGGTGAAGGAACTGGTGGAGGCGGGCGTCCCCGTCAACGCCTATCTCCACGACCCGGTCAGTTTCGTCTCGCCCCACGGAGGGCCGATCATGGTCCCTGTCAACATGACCTCCCCGCCGTCCTACACGCCCCTGATGTCCGCCGTGGAAGCCGGTCACACCCGGGTGGTGGCCTACCTCGTCGCGAGAGGGGCCGACGTGAGCGCCCGGATCGTCGAGAGTACCACGACGAAAAACGGGGTGAGAGTGGCGGACAGCCTTCACCAACCCTCGGCCTTCTCCACCGCCGCCGGGCGGGAGCGCCCCGAGATGGTGCGAATCATGCTGGAGGCGGGCCCGACCCCCCAGGCGGTCGCCGACGCCCTCTGCCGGGCGGCCCAAGCGGACGCCCTCGACATCCTGCGGCTGATCCTGGCGTCCCGTCGGGACCCCGAGGCTGTCCAGCACGCCCTGAGCTGCATCCCCGGGACGGCCCACGACGCGAGCAAGCGCCTGCTGGAACAAGCCCAGTGATCGTGCCCGGGACCCGCGGTCCGGGACTCACCCTGCGTGCGCCTCCGCAGGCAGCAAAGCCTCCACCTTCACCGCGCAGACCTTGTACTCGGGGATTTTGGCGACGGGATCGGCCGCGGGGTTGGTGAGGAGGTTCGCGGCGGCTTCCCGGTAGTGGAACGGGATGAAGACCACGCCCCTCTGGGCGGTCGGGGTGACCCGCAACCCGAGTTCGATGGCGCCGCGGCGGCTGCTCACGCGGACGGTCTCCCGGTCCGAAAGCCCCGCGCGGACCGCATCGTCGGGGTTCATCTCGCACCAGGCCTCGGGGTGCTCCTGCTCGAGCTTTTCGGATCGGCGGGTCATGGTCCCGGTGTGGTACTGGGAGGCGTAGCGCCCGGTGGTCAGGACCAGGGGATACGCGCTGTCCGGGGCTTCCGCCGGCGGCTGGTACCTCACGGCGTGGAACAGGCCGAGCCCCCGGCTGAACCGGTCCTTGTGAAGGAAGGGCGTCCCCGGGTGCTCCGGGTTGGGGACCGGCCAGTGCAGCCACCCGTCCCGTTCCAGGCGCTCATAGGAGACCCCGCCGTAGCTGGGGGTGACGCGGGCGATCTCCGCCATGACCTCCCCGGGGGACGCGAAGTCGAAGCCCGTCCCGCCCATGCGCCGGCCCAGGTCGCACAGGACCTGCCAGTCCGGCCGGGCGTCGCCGAGCGGTTCCACCGCCTTCCGGACCCTCTGGATGCGCCGCTCGGTGTTGGAAAAGGTCCCGTCCTTCTCCGCGAAGGTCGACCCGGGGAGCACCACGTGGGCCAGTTCGGCGGTCTCCGTGAGGAAGATGTCCTGCACCACCAGGAAATCGAGCTTCTCGAGGCAGTGGCGAACGTGGTTCAGGTCGGGGTCGGAGAGCATGGGGTTTTCGCCGAGCACGAACAGGGCCTTCACCGTGCCGGCCCCCGCCCCCTCCACCATGTCGGGGATGGTGAGACCGGCTTTTTCGGGCAGGCCGGTCACGCCCCAGGCCGCCTCGAACTTCGCCCTCAGCTCGGGCGACGTGACCGCCTGGTAGCCGGGGAACACGTTCGGCAGCCCCCCCATGTCGCAGGCGCCCTGGACGTTGTTCTGGCCGCGGAGCGGGTTGACGCCCCCCCCGCTCACGCCCATGTTGCCGGTGAGCATGGCCAGGTTCGCGCAGGACTTGACGTTGTCCACGCCCGTGGTGTGCTGCGTGATGCCCATGGTGTAGAGAATGGCCGCCGGCTTGCCCCCGGCGTACATCCGGGCGGCTTTCCGAAGCTCGTCCGCCGGGATGCCGGTGATGTCCCGGACCTTCTCCGGCGGGTACTCCGCCACGGCGGCCTTGAGTGCCTCGAACCCCTCGGTCCGCCCGGCGATGAAGTCGTCGGCGGCGATGCCCTCGTCCAGGATGACGTTCATGAGCCCGTTCAACCAGGCCACGTCGGTCCCGGGCCGGGGTTGCAGGAACACGTCCGCCATCCGCCCGATCTGGGTGCGGCGCGGATCGATGACGATGAGTTTCGCGCCACGCTCCTGTGCCGTCATGAGGTGGGCGGCCAGGACGGGGTGGGCCTCGGTGGTGTTGCTGCCGGTGACGAGGAAGACCGCGGTGTCCCGGCTGAACTCCGGGATGGAGTTGGTCATCGCCCCACTTCCGAACGAGGCGGCCAGACCGGCCACCGTGGGAGCGTGTCAAAGCCGGGCGCAGTGGTCGATGTTGTTGGTCTTCCCCACCGCCCGCGCGAGCTTCTGGAGCAGGTAGTTCTCCTCGTTCGTGCACTTGGCCGAGGCGAGGTACGCCACGGCGTCCGGCCCGTGCGTGTCTCGCAGGGCGTTCAGCCGGGTGGCGACGAGGTCCAGGGCCTCGTCCCACGCGGCTGGCTCGAGGGCGCCGTTGCGCCGGACCAGGGGCGTCTTCAGCCGGTCCTCGTGCGAGACGTGGGCCGCCGCGTTCCATCCCTTCAGGCACAGGCGCCCGAGGCTCACGGGGTGTTCACGGTTGGGCAGCACGCCCACGACCTCTCCGTCGAGGACCTGCAGGAAGAAGGTGCAGCCGGTTCCGCAGTAGCAACAGGTGGTGAGGACGTTCTGATATTCCATCACGACTCCTTATTCGTCGAGGTGAAGCGGGCCGTCCGCCAGGCTCAGGGACAGCGGCGGCCTCGCCGAGAGGCTCTCGCCGGGCACGAAGTCCAGCCGTTTTTCCACGTCCCTTCGCATCAGCGCGTAGAGCACGGTGAGGGGGATGCCCGCGGGGCAGGCCCCTTCGCAAAGGTGGCAGCCCACGCACCGGCTGGCCATGTGCATGGCGCGAACGAGGTGGTACATGGGGAAAGGCGGCGCGGCAACGCCCTTTTCCACGAAGGTCTCGTCCTCGAGGGTGCACTGCTCACAGAAGCACTCGGGGCAGATGTTGCGGCAACCGTAGCACTTGATGCACTTGAGAAACTGCCGCTGCCAGAAGGCGCGGCGCTCCGGCAGCGTCAGGGCGTCGTAACCGGCCAGGAGCGGCTGGACCGTTCCGGTGTGGCCTGGTGTACCCATCACCTCGGCGTGGGGCCAACCGTCCACGCCCGGGCCGGGCCGGTCGCAGTGACACGCCTCCGCCGTCTCCCCGTCACAGGCCACGGCGAGCAGGAACAACTGCCCGGGGTCCACCTGCCGGCGCGTGGCCATCTCCACCAGGGCCCGGACGTCGCAGGCGCGGGCCACGACGCCGATCCGGGCGGCAGGGTGACGCTTGTGGATCAGGCCCACCACGGACGCCAGCGGGTAGCGCGGGGCCAGCACCAGCCCGGAGACGTCGTCCCCCTTCCTGAACAGGTGGGGGGCGACGCCGGCCGCCGTCTTCCGGAGCGCGACGAACCCGTCCAGGCCTTCCAGCAGCTCGGCCACCCGGTCTTGAATCGGTTTGGGCATGACGTCCTCCTCAGCCTTGGGGAAGTTCCGCGGCGGCGGGCCCCAGGGCGCGCACCGTCTCCGCGAACTCCCGGGTGACCTCCGCGAACCGCGGGGCCTCGGCGGAGGACACCCAGTCCAGTCGGAGCCGCCGCGGGTCGATCCCCACGTAGCCCAGGAGGTTCTCCACGAGCGGCATGCGTTTCGCGGTCCGGTGGTTGCCGCTGATGTAATGGCAGTCGCCGATGTGGCACCCCAGCACGAGGACGCCGTCCGCGCCCGCCCGGAAGGCCCGCAGCACGAGTTCCGGCGAGACCCGGCCGGAGCACATGACCCGGACCGGCAGCACGTTCGCCGGCGATTTCATCCGGGCGACGCCGGCATTGTCCGCCCCCGCGTAGGAGCACCAGTTGCAGAGGAAGGCCACGATGCGGGGTTCGAACGGGGCCGGCGCCCCCCTGTCGGCCGTTGTGGTTGAAACGGTGTTCATGGTATCACCCCACGGACGCCAGGAGGGCGTCGAGCTGGGCCACGAGGGCCTCGTCGGTGAAGTGGAGCGCCGAAATGGCGCCCGCGGGACACGTGGCGGCGCAGGTGCCGCAACCTTGGCAGAGGGCAGGGTTCACCACCGCCTTGCCCTCGTCGGACCGGGAAATGGCGGTGTAGGGGCAGGCCAGGATGCAGTCCCCGCACCCCACGCAGGCTTTGGGCTCCACCACGGCCACGGTGGGCGAGATGGTGACCTCCCCCTGGTTGAACAGGCGAACGGCCTCCAGCGCCGCGGCGCCGCCGTGGGCCACGGTGTCGGGCACGTCCCGGGGACCCTGGCAGGTCCCCGCCAGGAAAACCCCGGCGGTGCTGGTCTCCACGGGGCGAAGCTTGGGGTGGGCCTCGGCGAAGAAGCGGTCCGGCGTGCGGCCCAGGCCGAACATCGACGCCACCCGGTCGGCATCCTTCTGCGGTTCGATGGCGGTGGCGAGGATCACCAGGTCGGCGTCTACCGTGACCACGCATCCCAGGTTCGCGTCCTCGCCCTTCACCCGGAGCTTCCCGCCGGGCTGGACGAAGACCTCGGCCCCGCGGCCGCGGACCATGGTGATCCCCTCGCGCTGAACGCGCTCGTAAAACTCCTCGTAAGCCTTCCCGAAGGTGCGCATGTCCATGAAGAAGCTGTAGACTTCGGCCCCCGTCTTCTCCCGGACCTGGTGGGCGTGCTTGAGGGAATACATGCAGCAGATGCGGGAGCAGTAGGGGTGGGCGTGGGTGTCGCGGCTCCCCACGCAGTGAAGGATCGCGACCTTTCCCGGCTTTTTCCCGTCGGCCGTGAGGACCTGGCCCCCCGTGGGGCCGCCGGCCGAGGAGAGCCGCTCGAACTGCAGCCCGGTGATGATGTCGGGCGAACGACCGTAGGAGTACTGGGGCAGTTGAATGGGGTCCCACATCCCCACGCCCGTGGCGACGACGATGGCGCCCGCCTCGACCTCGACGATCTCGTCGGGTTGCTCGTACCAGATGGCCCCCGTGGGGCAGAGCTTCTCGCAGACCCTGCACTTCCCTTTCTTGAAGAAGATACAGTTCTCGCGGTCGATGACGGGGAAGTTCGGGATGGCCTGGGCGAAGGGGCGGTAGATGGCCCGCCGTTTGGCCATCCCGGCTTCGAAGGCCGTGTCGAGGACCTTGGACGGGCACTTCTCCAGGCAGGCGCCGCAGCCCGTGCAGAGGTCCTCGCGGATCGACCTCGCCTTCCTGCGGATCCGGACCTTGAACTGACCGACGTAGCCGCTGACGGCTTCGACTTCGGAATACGTGAAGAGCTTGATTAGGGAATGTCGACCGACATCCATCATTTTGGGGCCGAGGATTCACGTCCCGCAGTCGAGCGTGGGGAAGGTCTTGTCGAGCTGGGCCATGTGGCCCCCGATGGACGGCTCGCGCTCCACCAGGTAAACCGGGTACCCCGAGTCGGCGATGGACAGCGCGGCCTGGATGCCGGCGATGCCGCCGCCCACCACCAGGGCCGCCCGGGTCACGGGCTCCTTGCGGGGCTCCAGCGGGGCGTGGTGGGCGACGCGGGAAACCGCCGCACGAACCAGGCGCAGGGCTTTTTCCGTCGCCGTGGACGGGTCCTCGACGACCCAGGACACGTGTTCGCGGATGTTGGCGACCTCGAGGTGGAAGGGGTTTAAGCCGGCGGCCGCCAGCGCCCGCCGGAAGGTCTGCTCGTGCATCCGGGGGGTGCACGAGGCCACGACCACGCGGGTCAGCCGCTCGTTGTGGATGTCCTCCCGGATCAGCTTCTGCCCGGGTTCGGAACACAGGTACTTGTAAGAGCGGGCCATCACCACCTGCGGCAGTTTCGCGCAGGAGGCCACGATCCCCTCGACGTCGACGGTCCCGGCGATGTTGGTCCCGCAGTGGCAGACGTAGACCCCGATCCGGGGCTTTTCCGCGTCCGTCTTTCGTTTGCTTGGCATGTTGTCCTCCCTGCCGATGTCAGGCACGCTTTTCGAGGATGGGCCTCGGGGAAACGATGTTCTTTTTCAGAAGGGTCTCCGCGTCGGGAAGGTCGAAGGCGAGGCCCATCAACTGGGTCAGGAGCATCACCGGGATCTTCACGGGGCGGCCCAGCGTGCGGGAGACCTTCCCCTGGCTGGTGTCGAGGTTCATCTGGCACAGCTGGCAGACGGTTGCGAAACAGTCCACCGGTTCCGGGCCCAGGCCGCTGAACAGTTCGACCACCAAGCCGAGGCCGGCGTCCCGGGCGGTGTAGGCCATGGTGCCGCCGCAGCACCGGGTCTTGAAGTTGTAGGGGACGACCTCGCCGCCCAGCGCCTCGATGATCCTGTCCATGGACGTGGGGAAATCCGCGCTGTCGTACTCGAGGTGCGGCCGCACGGTCTGGCAGCCGTAGTAGGGCGCCACCTTCAGGCCCCTGAAGGGCCGCTTCACCCGGGCCTTCACCGCGTCGGGCCCGAAGTCGTTGGCAAGGACGTCCAGGAGGTGGCGCACTTTCACCGTCCCCGCGTAGGACAGCCCGGCCGCGCCCAGGATCTCGTCGAGCTTCGCCTTCGCGCCGGCGTCCCGCTGCCGGTGGCGGTTCACCCGGGCGAGGCTGAGGTAGCAGGCGCTGCAGGAGGCGACGACCGTGTCGACCCCCATGGCCTCGACGAGAGCGAGGTTTCGCGCGGGCAGCGCCAGCGCCATCAGGTAGTCCACGGCCTCGGAAGGCATCGAGCCGCAACAGTTCCAGTCGGGGATCTCGACCAGTTCCCCCCCCAGCTCGCGAACGACCGCCTTGCTGGAAACCAGGTACTCGAGCGAGGCGGCCTCGAGGCTGCACCCCGGGAAGTAAGCGTATTTCATGGCCGGCCCTCCCGCTTTTCGATTTCCTCGGCCTTGCTGAACATGGCCCGAACCTGTTCCAGCCCGCGGATGGAGTGGGGAAGAAGCGGCATCCGCCCCCTCCGGAACAGGGCGAGCCCCATTTTCGTGAAGGCGAAACCCTGCAGGGGATTGGTGCTGAGCAGCCAGCGGGTGACCACTTCCATCTCCTGCATCCGGCCCGTCCGCCGCACGGTTTTCATGAACGCCCGGTAGAAGCGGGAGCTGTTCTTCTTCCGGTCGACCCCCGCGGCGATGGCGAGGCGCTTGAGGGCCTGCATCGTCTCCGTGATGGAGATGCCCCGGGGGCAGCGCACCGTGCACGAATAACAGGTGGTGCAGTACCAGAAGGCGTCGCTCTTGAGCAGTTCCTCGCGCAGGCCGAGCTGGATCAGGCGGAAGACCTTGCGGGGCGGGTACTGCATGTGGCGGGCGGTCGGGCACGAGGCGGTGCAGGTCCCGCACTGGATGCAGGCGAAGACCTTGTCGAAGTCGGGGAACATCGTCCGGGGGAAACTCCGGTCGATCTTGTCGGTGCCGAGCAGGAGGGCGTCTTCGTTCATCGGGGACACTCCGTCTGGAGAATGGCGAACAACCGGGGTTTTACTTTTCCGTAAGCACGGCTTGAAAATAGGCGAGATCGGTGGAAAAGTCAAGGGAAAGCTTGGGAAAATCGGGAACGGCCCGCCTCGCCCCGGCCCCCTTCGCCCTCGCCTGCCCCGCCGGGGTTTTCGCTTGACTCCCGCCGCATTTCCGGCTACTTTTCACGCATGATGCGTTCGCAAAAAGTTGTAAAACGAACGGCAAACTGCCTGTAAAGTTTTTGGTCGAGCCATCGCCCGGAGGGCGATGGTACTTCTTGCGACCGTATCACGCATGTCCAACCGGCCGTGACAAGGTGGTTTCTATTATCGAGTCAAAGGAGTTCACCATGTCGTACAGCCCACCGCTCGGGAGTCCGGTCACGCATACCCACTTGCGAAATCCGGGCCATGTCGCCGACGTTTCGGGGATGTGCGCCGTCTGCACCGCCGACTGCGTCGGGCCCTGCGAGATCGGGCTCTCCGCGTTGCGCGGCGCCGAGGCCATCCTCCCCTTCGCCGCGGACCGGAACCAGTTCGCCTCCGAAAAGCGCTACCCCCTCGACTTCTCCCACTTCAGCATCAACGGACGGGTGTTCGGCGCGGTCGGGCTTCCGGCGGACCCGTGCGTGGCCTGTTACCCCAACGCCGACATCGCGTCCACCTTCGGCCGCTCCCGGGCGGTCCGGACGAAGGCCCCGCTCATCCTGCCGGCCATGGCGAAACTGGCATGGAAGGAGTACTTCGCGGGTGCGGCGCTCTCCGGCGTGCCCGTGGTCATCGGCGAGGACGTCGTCGCCAAGGACACGGGGCTCGCCGTCGCGGGTCACCGGGTCGTCGAGGCCCCGCTGATCGCGGAGATGGTGTCCGCGTTCAGGCGCTACCAGCGGGATTGCGGCGATGTCGTTCTCCAGGCCAACATCGACGACGAGTACCACGGTGTTCTCGAGTACGCGATCGACCGGCTCGGCGTCAAATCCGTCGAACTCAAGTTCGGCCAGGCCGCCAAGGGAATCCAGGGCATGGGGCGGGTGCCGAGGATCGAAGACGCCCTGCGGTTCAAGGCGCTCGGGTACCTCGTCCTGCCGGACCCGACCGACCCCGGGGTTGCCGAAGCCTACGCCCGGGGGGTCGGCCCGATCTTCGAGAAAATCGGCAAGCTGCCGATGTGGCGCCCGGAGGACCTCGTACGGCGGGTCGGCGAACTGCGGGGCCTGGGCGCCGAACGGGTCTGTTTCAAGACCGGCCCCTTCGACCCGCGGGATATCGCCACCATCCTGGAGGTCGCCTCCGAGGCCGGCGTCGACCTCGTGACCCTGGACGGGGCGGGCGGCGGCACCGGCCACAGCCCGGCCAGGATGATGAACGAGTGGGGGATGCCCACGGTGACGCTCGAGGTCCTCGTCCACAGGATCCTGAGCGCTTTCGCGGCGGCGGGGAAAGCCTTGCCGCCGGTCGCCATGGCCGGCGGTTTCGCCACCGAGGACCAGGTCTTCAAGGGCCTCGCGCTCGGCGCACCGTACGTCGGCACCATCGCCATCGGCCGTGCCGCCATGGCCGCCGCCTCGGTCGGCCGGCAGGTGGGCGAGGCGTTGCGGAACGGCTCGGTCCCCGCGGAGTATGCACGCTTCGGGTCCAGCCTCGACGAGCTTTTCGCGGACTTGCGCCTCCTCCGGGCCGAATACGGCGACGAGGCGTCGAGCATCCCGGCAGGGGCCGTCGGCGTGTACTCGTACCTGAACCGCGTCTCCGTCGGGCTCAAGCAGTTCATGGCCTTGAACCGCAAGTTCGCCTTGCGGCACATCAGCCGGGAAGACATCGTGCCGCTCACCGAGAGGGCCGCGAAAGCGACAGGGCTGGCAAGCTACGAAGAGCTTCTCGAGGGTGTCCCCGGGGCCTGAAAGCCTCGGGGGCGACAAGGCGGGGGGCTAGAAGCAAGGGGGCATTGGGGGCCCCTGTCCGCGTCAGGAATCTCGCCCGGCTGGTCCATGTACCGGCGGGGGCACCGATCGAGGAGGGCACCAAGATGATGAACCCCGAACAGGCCGCCGCGGAAACGGTTGAATCGTTCCTGGAGCGCGTTCGAAGCGGAGACGTCGACGGGGCCCGGGCGCTGTTCAGCAGCGAGGTGGAACAGCTGCCGCTGCCGGAAGCCGGCGAGAACCAGACCCTGACCTGGACGATCGGCGACGCCCGGGTGGAGGGGGAGACCGTGGTCGTCCCGGTCGAGCTTTTCCTCGCGTCCCCCGACGTCCAGGGTCGGCAGGGGATCGGCTTCGTCTGCGTGCAGACCGACGCCGGGACGCGCATCGACATGGACCTGACGCTGAAAGAGACCTTCGGCGCCTCGCCGGACGAACTCGTCGGGGCGATGAAGCCGATCATCGAGGAGCAGGAGGGACGTGAGGAAACGATCGCGCCGACGGCAGCGGGCGTGGAGGAGGAGACCCTTGACCCCGAACTCTACGATCCGGGCCGCTTGAGCCCGGAAGTCAGCGCGAACTGGCAGAAGGTCGATGAAAAACTCGGGCGGGAGATCGAATCGATCATGGGGTCGCTCGAGTCAGGCAGAGACGACCTTTGGGAAATCGCGTTGGGGTCCATGCCCCGGGACGAAGCCTGTCCGAATCGCTTTCTGAAATCGGTGCTGAAGCCCCTGGCGGACGCCCTGACCCACCTGCAGTACACCTCGAGGATGGATCCCGACGAGCCGCCCGGGATCTGCATGAAGGAGGTCCGGGCGAAGATTCGGAAAATCCGGATCCTCAACGTGAGCGATCAGCGCCAGTGCGGCTGCACGCTCCGGGACGGGCGTCTGACGCTCAAGCCCTGCCTGACGGCAGGAGATCACCCCTCGATTCCCGTCAAAGGCTTCGAGGCCCGCGAGATCGAGGGCGCGATCCGCGACGCCCTGGACCTGGGGATGAGCGCGTCCATCCGCCTGTCGGAGGCCGCCGTGGCCGGTTTCGTCGCGAGGTGCCGCGAGAACGTCGATTTCGAGCCCGAGGTGACCGTCGACTGGCGCAGCTTCAAGGCCATCGGCGACATGGGGAAAACCCAGGCCGCCCTCAAACGGTTCCGGTGCGACCTGCTGGACGCCCTCTGCCACGCCCTGTCCAAGGCGAATCGCAAGGTCATGGCCGTCAGTGAATTGAGATCAATTCATTTCGAGCACGTCCTGCACCCTGATGAACAGTTCACCGAGTTGGAGGGAAGGCGGCTGAGCTTCTTCGTCTCCCTGGTTGAAGGTGACCCGTACATCGAGCGGGACAATCTGGAGCGTACCCTGTCGAGACTGCTGGAGCACTTTCAGCCGTCCCCGGCCGAACCGCAGGAGACAGAGGCCTCCGCACCCGTCGACGTCCCGGGCGCTGAAGATGAATCGACGCCCGAACCAGCGGGGGAGGCAGCCGGGCGTGAAGGCAAGGCGACCCTGCCGCCGGCTGCGGAGCCGTCCCCTGGCCCGGGGGAAACACGCGATCCCCTGGCGGAATTTTACGCAAAACGCTCCGGGAAGGTCCGCCGACCCGGGCTCACGGCGTTCCTGGGCGGACCGGACGCGACCAGGCCGGAGGGTGCGGAGGTGCTCGAGGGGGAGGCCCCTGTCGATCCCGGGCTCTTCCAGCCCTCTCGCGCGACCGACGACTTCTGGAGGGGAATGAGGTGGGTCGAGGATGAGCTGGATTTCTGTGTCGAACAGTGCATGAAGCGACTGGCGAACGAGAACCTCGCCTGGGAGGTCGCCTGGGGGACCCTGCCGGGGGACGAGAACTGCCCTCGCCGTCTGGTGCAGTCGGTGGTCCGCCCCCTGCATTCCGCCCTGGTCTCTCTAGAGGGCTACCCCAGCGATTACTCCGGCGATGCGGCCGAGAGATCGTTCGCAAAGGTCAGGGAGGGGATTCGCCGGATCCGGATCCTGAACGTGAACAAGGAAAGCCGTTGCGGCTGCCGGCTGCGGGACGGGCGGCTCTCTCTGCAGGCCTGCCTGAAGATGGGCAAGTCCAGTTCGACGCCCGTGAGGGGTTTCGAAAGCGACGAGATCGAGTGGGCGATCCGCGACGCCCTGGACCTGGACGTGGGGGAGGCCATCCAGCAGGCGGAGAGAGCCGTGATCGCCTTTCTCGACGACTGCTGCCGGGACTGCGGGATCGACCTGGCGGCCACGGTTGACTGGGACAGTTTCCGGGCCATCGGGAACGGGCGGGAGATCCTGGCCGTCCTCAAGGACTTCGGGCTCCGGCTGCTGCCGTCCATCCACACCTGTCTGATGACGCTGAATCGGGAAATCCCGTTGGCCGGGCGTCTGGAGTCGTTCCGCTTTCAACTCGTCGACGGCCTGCGCAAGCGAAGCGTCAAGGTGGAGGGGAATCAGGTGGTCTTCCGCTTCCCCCTGGCCGAGCCGAACCTGATCTATTCCTACGACGAGATGCGGCAGATCATGGAGCGACTGGCACGTGAATGGCCGGCACCACCGAATGCACCGCCCGGGCCCGCAAAAGGTCCCGCCGCCAAAGAGACGCCTCCTCCCGTGACGCAGGGGGAGCCCGGGCCGGAAGGGGAAAAGGCCCTGGCCGGGGAGGAGAAGCCGGCGGGGTTCGACTTTCAGTACACGATAGACTCGATGGAATCCTCCGTGCTCCCGGCCATGCGAAGCCAGATGACGGAACAGTACGGGAAAGCGTTCGGGATGGAGGTTGACTGGGACAGCCTGGAGGGAGACCCGGATCACTTCGCCCTCGCGGTTTCCAGCGTCCTGGGCACCGTCATGGGCGCCCTCATGACCCTGGTCAACGACCGGGCGGCGAAGGGGCCGCTCGTCGCGGCGGTCGGGGCCCTCCGGGTGCGCTACGACGCCCGGGTCCGGGGTGCCGTCCTCGAGTTGGCGGACGGCGTTCTGACCGCCACCTGCGGCGGCCCCGCGAGCGGCTACGCGCCGGACTTCGAGGCCGTGCTCGAGCGGATCCGGACACTGTCCGGCGCGGAGACGGGGCCGGCCGCCGGGGTGGCGCCGCCCGTGGACGAGGACCTCGCGGCGAAGTACTTCCAGTTGGTGGTGGACACGATGGAATCGAAGATGTTGCAGCAGTTGCGCCGCCAGCTTTCGGACCTTTTCGGGAGGGATTTCGCCGTGGAGGTGGACTGGGACAGCCTCGGGAAGGACTCGGACCATCTCCAGCGGCTCTGCTCCGAGGTCGTGGGGTCCGTCACGGGCGCTCTCATGACCCTGGCCCACGACAAGGCGCTGAAGGGACAGCTCATCGCGGCCGTGGGCGCGGTCCGGTTCCGCTACGACAACGGGGTCAAGGGGGAGACGCTCGAACTGGCGGACGGCGTCCTCACCGTCGCCTGCGGCGGCCCCGCGAACGAATACCCGGTGGACTTCGCAGCCATGACCGAGAAGGTCAAGGATCTTCTGAAATGACGGAACCGACTTCGAAAGGTTCTGAATCCCATACCGAAGGGGGAGTGAACATGTCCGACCCGAAACAGGATGCCCTCGAAGCGATCGATCCGCCGGGCAAGGGGGATGAAACGGACTCCCTCGACCCCGAACTCTTCGACCCCGGTCGAACGAGCGACGAGTTCCGATCGGAACTGGAAGTGATCGAGGGGGAACTCGAGCGCGAGATCGAGAAGATCTCTGAGCTGCTGGAGAACCCGGACATCGCCTGGGAGATCGCCTGGGGGACCATGCCCGCCGACCGGAACGCTCCGAGGCGGCTGGTTCGGTCGGTGCTGGCACCCCTGCGGTTCGCCCTGATCTTTTTGAAGGATCACCGGAGCGAGGAACCCGGCGAACCGGCCGGGACCAGCATGGCGAAGGTCCGGGCGGGGATCCGGGGGATCCGGGTCCTGAGCGTGGACGACCCGCGCCAGGGCGGTTGCACGCTCCGGGACGGGCTTCTGACGCTCAAGCCCTGCCTGGCGGCGAGCGATCACCCCCTGCGACCCGTGAGGGGCTTCGAGGGGGGCGAGATCGAGTGGGCCATCCGCGACAGCCTGGACCTGGACGTGGGGCCGTCCATCCGCCGGTCGGAGGCCGCCGTGGCCCGGTTCGTCGACAAATGCCGCAGCGAGATCGCCTTCGAACCCGAGGTGACGGTGGACTGGGGCAGTTTCCGGGCCATCGGCAGCGGGGAGAAAACCCTGACGGCCCTCAAGCGGTTCCGGGAAGACCTGCTGGCCGACGTCCGCTTTGCCTTGACCCAGGTGAATCGACGGGTCCCGGTGTCCGCCGGGGTGAAAGCGATCCATTTCCGGCACGTGGGGCAACTGGAGGAGCGCGACATCGCGATGGAAGGGACCCGGATGATCTTCAGCGTCCCCCTGGTCGAACGTGACGCTTGCTATACCGCCGACGACCTGGAGGACAGCCTGGTCGAACTGGCCCGGCACTTTCCGCGTCCCCCGGCGGGTTGACCGGCGCCAGGCCCCCGCAAAACCGGCAAAGTCAAAACGTCAAGCCTGACATCCCCGCAAACAGCGCGTATTTTTGCGGTTCGTGGAGCAAGAGCCTTCCGGTGTCTTCCCGGAAGACGGGCGGGCACGCCGCCCGAAGGATCAGCCTCAGGTGAAACGGCCGCCGCCCCCGCAGGACGAGGGCTTCGACGCCCCGACCCCGGCGATGGTTGAGACGCGGCGCTCCACCTCGCCCGCGCCGCACGCCGGGCAGCGGACCTCGCCATCGTCGCCGACAACGGGCCGCAGCATTTCGAACTTCAACCCGCAGCCTGGACACTCGTATTCGTAGATCGGCATCGTCCTCCCTCCTCAACAGCAAAGTTCCTACGCCCCGTCCCGGGGCGGACGTTCCTACGCCCTGTCCCGGGGCGGACGTTCCTACGCCCCGTCCCGGGGCGGAGGTTCCTACGCCCCGTCCCGGGGCGGACACCCCGCACGCACCCGGGCCGGGACGGCCCGTGCAAACTTCCCGGGGCGGACACCCCCCACTCCACGCTCCCACCCGGGCCGGGACGGCCCGTGCAAACTTCCCCGGGGCGGACACCCCCTCACTCCACGCATGCACCCGGGCCGGGACGGCCCTTGCAAACACCGGCCTCCGGGACCCCCATCTTCCGCAGGATGGAGACCAGGGGGCACCAGTTGGTGAAGGCGGACTGGAAGAGGTTCAACCCCACGAAGGCCGTGAAGTAGAGCCAGTAGGGGTGGACGTACCAGGCCAGCGCCACGCTGAGCATCACGAACAACCCGGCGACGAGCCTGAGGTATCTTTCGATGGTCATGGTATCACCTCCAAATTTCATTTCGGGTCCGGAAGGGGCCCTCCGGGAGACCAGAGCTTACTGTCTCCGGCCTCACGCCAAGGCGCCAAGGCGCAAAGGTCCGCAGAGGGGTTCTGAAAAAATGGCATCGCCCGCCTGGCGAGGCTTGGCGTCCTGGCGCCTTTGCGAGAAGCGTCCCCGCCACGAGACGGATTCCCGTTCGTGTGGTTCGTGTGGTTCGTGGTTCCAACCCGGGCCCGCTCACGCATTTTTCCGCCTCCGGTTGGACATGAAGTACAGGATGGGCACGGTCATGCGGGAGAGGGCCAGGGAGGCGATCTCGCCGGCCATCAGGGCGATGGCGAGTCCCTGGAAGATGGGGTCGAACAGGATCACGGCGGACCCCACCACCACGGCCGCGGCGGTGAGCAGCATGGGGCGGAAGCGCACGGCCCCGGCGTCGATGACGGCCTGGTCCAGCGGCATCCCCTCCTTGAGGCGCAGCTCGACGAAATCCACCAGGATGATGGAGTTGCGCACCACGATCCCCGCACCGGCGATGAAGCCGATCATGGAGGTGGCGGTGAAGAAGGCCCCCATCATCCCGTGCGCGGGGAGAATCCCCACCAGGGAGAAGGGGATGGCGGCCATGATGACGATGGGCGTCCAGAAAGACTGGAACCAGCTCACCACGAGGATGTAGATCAGGACCAGCACCGCGGCGAAGGCGATCCCCATGTCGCGGAAGACCTCGTAGGTGATGTGCCACTCCCCGTCCCACTTCACGGCGTAGCGCGACGCGTCTTCCGGCAGATGGGCGGTGAACTGCTCCAGCTTGTACCCCTCGGGGAGCTTGATCTTGTCCAGCCGGGCCATCATGTCGAAGATGGCGTAGACGGGGCTCTCCACCACGCCCGCCACGTCGGCGGTGACGTAGGTGACGGGCATGAGGTTCTTGTGGTAGATGCTCTTCTCGGCGGGCGCCGACTCCACCCGGGCGATCTCCCGCAGGGGGACCAGGGCGCCGCCGGCCCCGGGAAGCTTGAGGTCCAGCAATCGCTGGAGGTCGGAGCGCTCCGCCCGGTCCATGCGGACCACCACGGGCACGTCCTCCTTCTCCGAGTCCACGTGCAGCAGCCCCACCGTGGCCCCCGCCGAGGCCATGCCCACGGCCCGGGCCACGTCCTCGTCGGTGAGGCCGTGCAGGGCGGCCTTCTCCCGGTCCAGGAGGACCTGCTGCTTGACGTGGTCGTCCTCCACGTACCAGTCCACGTCCACCACGCCCGTGGTGCTCTCGAAGACGGCCTTGACCTGCTTCGCGAGGTCGATGCGCCCCGTCGCCTCGGGCCCGTAGACCTCGGCCACCAGGGTCTGGAGGACCGGCGGGCCGGGCGGCACCTCGGCCACCTTGATGCGGGCGCCGAACTGCTTCGCGAGGGGGACGAGTTCCGCCCGGATCATCTTGGCGATGTCGTGGCTCTGCAGGCTCCGTTCCCCCTTCCCCCGGAGGTTGACCTGGAGGTCGGCCACGTTGCCCCCGCGGCGGAGGAAGTAGTGGCGCACCAGGCCGTTGAAGTTGTAAGGGGAGGCGGTCCCCGCGTAGGTCTGAACGTTGAGCACTTCCTTGTGGGTCAGGACCTGCGCCGCCAGCTTCCGAGCCACCGCTTCGGTCTTCTCCAGGGCCGTCCCGGTCGGCATGTCGATGATGACCTGGAACTCGCTCTTGTTGTCGAAGGGGAGCATCTTGACCTGGACAAACTTGACGTAAACCAGGGCCATGGAGCCCAGCAGAAGAATCGTCACCACCGCCAGGAAGCCCCACCGGACGACGCCCTTGTGCAGGAGCTTGTCCATCACCTTCCGGTAGAGCCGGGTGGTGAAGCCTTCCTTCTCGCCGTGCCCGTGCCCCTCCGCCAGTTTGAGCAGGCGGACGGACGCCCAGGGCGTCACCATGAACGCCACGAGCAGCGAGAAGATCATGGCCGCCGAGGCGCCCACGGGGATAGGCCGCATGTACGGCCCCATGAGGCCGCCCACGAAGGCCATGGGCAGGATGGCCGCGATGACGGTGAAGGTGGCCAGGATGGTGGGGTTGCCCACCTCGTCCACGGCCTCCACCGCCACGTCCTTGAGGGAGCGGCCGCGGTTGACGGGCAGCCGGGCGTGGCGCACCACGTTCTCGATGACCACGATGGCGTCGTCCACCAGGATGCCGATGGAGAAGATCAGGGCGAACAGCGTGATGCGGTTGAGGGTGTAGCCGTACAGGAAAAACACCGTCAGGGTCAGGGCCAGGGTCACGGGGATGGCCAGGAAGACCACCCACATCTCCCGGAAGCCCAGGGTGAGCCCGATGAGGATGCTCACCGAGATCACGGCGATGGCCATGTGGTAGAGAAGTTCGTTGGACTTCTCCGACGCGGTCTCGCCGTATTGGCGGGTGACCGCCACGTCCACGCCGGCGGGGACCACGGTCCCCTTGAGCTTGTCCACCCGCTCCAGGACGCCGTCGGCCACGGAGACGGCGTTGGTCCCCTTCCGCTTGGAGACGGAGAGGGTGACGGCGGGGAGGAACTCGCCGGTGGACGCGTCGGCGGTGTGGACGTAGCTGGCGGGCTCGCCGCCGCCGTCCTCCACCCGGGCCACGTCGCGCAGGTAGACGGGCCGGCCGCCGGCCACCCCCACCACCACGGACCGGACGTCCTCGGCGGAGGTGAAGAAGGCGCCGGTCTCCAGGGTGAACTCCCGGTTGTCGCGGCTGAAGGTGCCGGAGGGCAGCTTCCGGTTGGCCGCGGAGAGCATGCCGAAGATCTGCATCGGGGACAGGCTGTACCCGGCCAGCCGCACCGGGTCCAGGATCACCCGGACCTCGCGGCGCCGGCCGCCGATGAGGCTCACGGCGGAGACGTCGTCGGTCTGGGTGATGACGTCGTGGAGCTGGGCGGCCACGCGGCGCAGGGCGTAGTCGTCGTAGCGCCGGCTGGAGAGCGTCAGCGCCAAAATGGGCACGTCGTCGATGGAGCGCGGCTTGACCAGCGGCGGGGAGCACCCCGGCGGGATGAGGTCGAAGTTGGCGTACATCTTCTGGTTGAGCTTGACGATGCTGTTCTCCTCGTCCTCGCCCACCTTGAAACGCACGATGGCCATGCTCATGCCGGGCGAGAAGGTGGAGTAGATGTACTCGACCCCGGGGATCTCCCACAGGAGCTTCTCCATGGGCTTGGTCACCCGCTCCTCGATCTCCCGGGCCGAGGAGCCGGGCATGGTCACGAAAATGTCCAGCATGGGGACCTTGATCTGGGGCTCCTCCTCCCGGGGGAGATTCACCACCGAAAACGCCCCGATGGCCAGGGACGCCACGATGAAGAGGGGGGTGAGCTTCGAGTTGATCCAGGCATGGGCGAGGCGGCCGGCGATGCCCATTTTTTGGGGTTGATCGCTCACGGCCGGACCTCCACGCGGACGCCGTCCCGAAGCCCGGGCGGGACAGGGCAGACCACTTTCTCTCCCTCCGCCAGTCCCGTCAGCACCTCGGCCGGGCCGCCAGGACCGGCGCCCTCGCCCAGGGTGACCATCCGGTTGCGGGCGACCCCTTCCTCCACCGCGAAGACCCACTGGATCTGCCCGCGCGTCTGGACGGCCTCCCGGGGCACGGTGAGCGCCTTTCGGGCCCCGGCGCCGAAGACGGCCCGGCCGAAGAGACCGGAACGGAGCCCTTCCCGCGACGGGAGATCGATCTTGACGGTGGCGGTGCGGGACAGGGGGTTCAGTGTCGGGAGGACCTCGGCCACCGCGGCGTCGAAGCTCTCTCCGAAGGCGTCCAGGGTGACCCGGACGGTCTGCCCCACCGTGATGGCGCCCAGGCGGGACTCGTCCACCGCCACCTCCAGCCGATGCCCGCCCCCGCGCTCGATGATGAAGAGGGGCACACCCGGGGCGGCCAGGGTCCCCGGCTCCGCCAGCTTCTCGGTGACGGTCCCGGCGAAGGGGGCCGTGATCCGGGCAAAGGCCAGGACGGTCTCGGCCGCCGCGGCCCCGGCCTCGGCCCGCCGGATCCCGGCCTCCACCTGCGACCGCCTGGCCTGGAGGGCGAGCTGGTTCGCTTCGGCGAGCTTCAAGCGGGTTTCCGCCTCGTCGAACTCCTGCTTCGAGACCGAGTCCTTCTCGCGGAGGGCCTTCATTCGGCCGTACGTGGTCCGGGCCAGGTCCAGCTGCACCTGGGCCGCCCGGATCCCCTGGTCCACCTCCGCCAGGGCCGTCCTCGCCTCCTCGACCCCCGCCTGGGCGGTCTTGTGCTGGGCGGCCATGTCCCGGGCGTCCACCACCGCCAGGAGCTGCCCGGCGCCCACCTTGTCCCCCTGCTTGACGTGGACGGAGACGAGGCTGCCCATCGCCTTGCTGGAGACGGTGACGCTGTCCCGGGCCCGGACGGTGCCGGTGGCGGTGTAGCCGTCGGCCACGTCCACGGTCTTGACCTCCGTCACCTGCGCCTGCACGGCGGGCGGGGCCTTCGCCTCGCCCTTCTCCGGGGCGTGCCCCCCGCAGCCCGCCAGGGCCGGCAGCGCGACCAGGATGATGATGCTCGTTATCTTCATGAGTGCGACCTCCTCCTCAATCAAAATCGTTTCATCGGTCTCGAGTCGATCCTCGTGTGCCGAATCTGTCAATCCCAGGTCCGGATTCTCTCTCACAGAGGCACAGAGCACACGGAGAAGAAGCAAAGCCCGCTGAAATCTTGTATTCCCTTGGATTTCTGGTGTTCATGCGTCCTCTCCGTGCCTCCGTGCCTCTGTGAGAGAACGTATCCTCATGGTTTCTGCCCGTCGGCGGCGCGGAAGATCGGGCTGTCCAGGGTCAGCCGGCCCACGGCCAGCTCGAGCCCGGCCAGGGCCAGGTTGTACTGGTAGACCGCGCCGCAGCGGTTGGTGCGCGCCCCCAGCAGGGCCGTCTCGGCGTTGAGCAGGTCCGTCAGCACGGCCATGCCGGCCTCGTAGCGGTTCTTCACGATCCGCAGGCTCTCCTCGGCCATCCCAACCGCCTCGGCAGCCACGGCGTGCTGGGCCTTCGCGGTGCCCACCCGCAGCCAGGCGTCCTTGGCCTGCAGGGACAGCAGGTCCTCGTACTGCTTCAGCCGGGCTTCCGTCGCCGCGGCTTCCGCCTTCATCTCCGCCACTTTCGCCCCGCGGTAGTGCCCGTCGTAGAGGGTCAGGCGGGCCTGGACACCCACCACGTAGTTGGCCCCGAAGCTCCCGCCCGTGGTCCCCTGGTTGGCCTCGACGGTGGAGAAGGCGCCGATGCTGGGCTTGAAGTCCGCCTGCGCCTCCCGGACCCGCAGCTTGCCGATCTCCACGGCCTCCCGCAGGACCGCCAGCTCGGGCCGGTTCTTCAGGGCCTCCTGCCGCGCCTGCGCCTCGGCGAGGACCGGGAGGTCCAGCAGGGCCAGCGGGGTGGCCGGGTCGAGCTCTCCCGGCTCGGCGCCGGCCAGGTCGGTCTTCAGCGCCGCCGCCGCCAGGCGGACCTGGCTCTCCGCTTCCAGTTCCTGGCGCCGGACGTCGGCCACGAAGACGTCCATGCGGAGGAGGTCGGACTTGACCACCATCCCCTGGTCCAGAAGGTCCTGGATGCGCTCGCGGCTCTTCCGCGCCGACGCGAGGGTGGCGCGGGCCGCGGCCAGGTTCTCCCGGGCCAGCTGCACGGCGAAGTAGTGCCGCACCACGTCCATCAGGAGCGCCTGGCGGGCCTGTTCGGTCTGGCGTCCCTTGAGCGCCTCGTTCCGGTGGGCCATCTTCTCCCGCAGCGGCGTCTTCCCCCCCTCCCAGATGGACTGCCACAGCGTCACCTCCCCCTTGAGGTTGTTGACGGGGTCGGGGTGGTTGAGGGCGTCGATGTCGAAGTTGGCCGCGGAGAAGCGCTGCTGGCCCAGCAGGGTCCCGAAGACGTAGACCGGGTTGTTGCCGTTGGTGAAGACCGCCCGGCTCTCCACCCGGGGGTAGTACCCGGAGCGCGCCTGCCGGGTCTGGGCCTTGCCGGCGTCCTCCTCCCGCAGCGCCGCCGTGATGGAGGGGTTGTTCTCCAGGGCGGCGGTGCCGGCCTCCCGCAGCGTCAGCCGCCGGGGCGCGTCCGGCGTCGGGTTTTCCGCCTTTGCGCTTTCCACCGCCGCGGAGGCGTCCGAGATCGCGTCACCGGCCGGGGCGGCCTGTTGCGAGCCCGGTCCCGTCGCCGCGCCGTCCGCCGCGGAGGGCCACACCGTCCCGAACCCCGCCGTCAGCAGCGCCACGGCCATCGTCAGTAGCGCGACCGACCGAAGCTCGTGCCTTGTCTTCCTTCCCGTTCCAACGTCCATAATACCCACCTCTCCGAAGGGTCGAGCGCCCGAGGCTGCTCGTGCGGCTCGTGTGGTTCGTGGTTTCATCCCTGATCTGACGCAGACCGCTCATCGGCCGCGTCCGTGCCGACGCCGGCCTCGTCGCAGAACCCGAAGGGCATGCCCGCCGCCTGGATGCCGTCCAGTTTCTCCCGCCCGGCGGGGGTCAGGGAGAAGAGCATGACCCGCTTGTCGTCGTGGGACACGTCCCGGTGGATGAACCCCTTGCTCTCGAGCGAGCCCAGCACCCGGGACATCCGGGATTCCGACAGCCCGACCTCCGCCGCCACCTCGCCCGCGTTGCGGGTGCCTCCCGAGAGCGTGCACAAGGCCATGGCCTCGTTGAGGGAGAGGCCCCACTCCTTCTGGAGTTCCGCCTCGAAGGCGTACATCCGGCGGAAAAGGTCCTTCATCCTGCAGAGTTTTTCGTGAACCATGAGCGCTCCCGGGTAGTTGGCGTCAGCAATATTTGCTACCCTCATCTATGATGCATGCTATTCCTTGCGGGTGTCAAGTATTTTTTTTCGGCGCCCGGAACGTCCGGCGGTTTCCCGAAGGGGGGCTTCGTGGCGCCCCGTTCCGGGCGCCTCCCGAAGGGATGACGGGGTGAAGGTCTCTTCAACGCACCCGGCGGGATGGCAGGTTCCGTTCGCGGGGTTCGTGTTTCCTTCCCCCCGTTCACCCGGGGGGTGGTGCTACAATGATCCCGTTTCGAGCCTTCGGGAGACGGGCCGGTTCCCGTGTTGCCCTTGGTGAAGCCGCAAACAGCCGCCAATTGGATATTTCCCGCGAATAACGCCAATTGACACGAACAAAGGATACAAAAGATGCAAACCCCTTCCTTTTCCCTGCCGGCCAACGCGGTTCTCCCGCCCTTCCAGTCCGGCTCCCTGGCCATGGACCCTCTGGTCGAGTTCGACGAGGCCCTTTTATCCCTCCTGGTGGCCTGGGAGAACGACCCCGGGACATCGGCCGTTCGCAGCCATCCTTTCCCGGAAAGCGCTTGACACCACGCTGTGCCTGTGCTCAGATTCTCCCGGGAGCCGGGTGGTGACCGCCGCCCGGGCGAACGGGAAGCGTGATGGCGAAGGACAAGGCGAAATCAACCCAATCCCCCACGGAGGCCATCCTCGAGAGCATCTCCGACGGGGTCTTCACCGTGGGGCCCGACTGGCGGGTCACCTCCTTCAACCGGGCCGCCGAGGAGATCACGGGGATCCCCCGCGAGGAAGCCCTGGGCAAACCCTGCTCGGAGGTGTTCCGATCCAGCATGTGCGAGAGCGACTGCGCCCTCCGGGAGACGATGAAAACCGGCCGCCCCATCATCGGGAAAACCGGCTACATCCTCACACCCGAGGGGGAACGGGTCCCCGTCAGCGTGTCCACGGCCGTGCTGCGCGATGAGCGGAGCCGCGTGACCGGGGGGGCCGAGACCTTCCGGGACCTCTCGGAGACGGAAGCGCTGCGCCGCGAACTGGAGGGGAAATCCCGGGTCGGCGACCTGGTCAGCCACAGCCCCGCGATGCACCGCCTGTTCGAGGTCCTGCCCGCCGTCGCCGTCAGCCCCAGCACCGTCCTCCTCCAGGGGGAGACGGGGACCGGCAAGGAGGTGCTGGCCCGGACCCTCCACGCCCTCAGCCCCCGCAACCGCGGCCCCTTCGTGGCGGTCAACTGTGGGGCCCTCCCCGACACGCTGCTGGAGTCGGAGCTGTTCGGCTACAAGGCCGGGGCCTTCACCGGCGCCAACCGGGACAAGCCCGGCCGCTTCGCCCTGGCAAAGGGGGGGACGCTCTTCCTGGACGAGATCGGGGAGATCAGCCCCGCCCTCCAGGTCCGCCTGCTCCGGGTGCTCCAGGACCGGACCTACGAGCCCCTGGGCTCGACCCGGCCCGAGACCGCCGACGTCCGGGTGATCGTCGCCACCCACCGGGACCTGGCGGAGCAGGTCCGCCGAGGCGCCTTCCGGGAGGACCTCTTCTACCGGGTGAACGTGGTGCGCCTCGAGTTGCCGCCGCTCCGCAGCCGCAAGGAGGACATCCCCCTCCTCGCCGGGCAGTTCGTGGAGCGCTTCAACCACCTTCAGAAAAAACACCTCCAGGGGCTCTCCCCCGAGGCCCTCTCCGTCCTCCTCGCCCACGAGTGGCCGGGGAACATCCGCGAACTGGAAAACGTCATCGAGCGCGCCTTCATCCTCTGCCGGGAAGGGCCCATCGGGGTCGAGCACCTCCCGGTGGAACTGTCGGGACGCCAGGCCACGCGGGAGACGGTCCCGGACGTCCGGGCCGCCCACGACCTCCTCGACACCCGGGCCATCCGCTCCGCGCTGGAGCGCAACGCCTTCAGCCGCGTGGCCGCGGCCCGGGACCTCGGGATCCACAAGACCACCCTCTTCCGCCGGATGAAAAAGCTGGGGATCCGGGAGAGCGGCCGGGACGGCCGATCCGGAAACCTGCCCATGAAAGGGGAAAGAACATGACAAGCCAGGCCCGACTCCTCCGGGTCGTGTTGGCCGCCTGCCTCCTGATGCTGGCCGGTGGGGCGCAGGCCTCCCCCCCCGCCCCGGTGGAGATCACCCTCCTCCACGTCAACGACACCCACGGCTACCTGATGCCCGCCCTGCGAAAAAACGTCGACGAGGCGGTCCCCACGGGCGGGGCCGGGTACCTTGCGGGGCTCATCCGGCAGGAACGGGACCGGGCCCCGGAACGGACGCTCCTCCTCTCGGCGGGCGACATGTTCCAGGGGACCCCCGTGTCCAACTCCTTCCAGGGGAAGCCGGTGATCGAGTGGATGAACCACCTGGGCTTCGACGCCATGGCCGTGGGCAACCACGAGTTCGACTGGGGCCGGGACGTCCTGGGGCGGTTGAGGGAGTCGGCCGCCTTTCCCTTCCTGGCCGCCAACATCGAGGCGGTCGGCAGCCGCGGCCCGCCCCTCTTCCCGCCGAGCGCCGTGTTCGAACGGGGGGGCGTCCGGGTCGCCGTGATCGGGGTGGCCACCCCCGTCACCCCCCACATCACGCGGGCGGAGAACACCCGCGGCCTGGTGTTTCACGAACCGGCCGACGTCCTCCCCCCCCTCGTCCGCAAGGCCCGCCGGGACGGCGCCCGGCTCGTGGTGGTGCTCTCCCACCTCGGCTTCGAGGCGGACCGCGAACTGGCGCGGAAGGTCCGGGACATCGACGTCATCGTCGGCGGTCACAGCCACACCGCGGTCCGGGAACCGCTCCGGGTCGGCCGGACCCTGATCGCCCAGGCGGGGTCCTACGGGATATACCTCGGGGTCCTGCGCCTCCGGGTGAAACCGGGCGGGCGAGGCCCCGTCGAGGTTTTACCCGGGAGCGGGCTCGTCACCGTGCTCGCGGGACCGGACCGGCCCCGGGACGACGTTGCGGCCGGGATGGTCGACGCCTACTTCGAGCGGATCAAGGCCGATTTCTCCCGCGTGGTGGGCTCGACGACGGTGGACGTGGACCACGACTCCCGGGGCGAAACGGCCGCCGGGAACCTGGTGTGCGACGCCATGCGGGAGTCCGCGAAGGCCGACCTCGCCATACAGAACTCCGGGGGCATCCGGAACAGCCTTCCCCGGGGGGACATCACCAAGGAACAGGTCTTCTCCCTGCTCCCCTTCGACAACCGGGTCGTGGTCCTCGAGATGAACGGGGCCCAGGTGCGGCGTCTCTTCGAAGGGATCGGGCTGCTCGAGCGGCAGCCGCCGCAGATCTCGGGCGCCGTGCTGGAGTACCGGCAGCGCACGGACGGGAAACTGGAACTCCTGGACGTCCGCGTCGGCGAGGCCCGCCTGGACGACACGAAACGGTACCGGGTCGCCACCAACGACTTCCTCGTGGAGAGCGGGCGCGGCTACCAGGTCCTCGGCGAGGTCGGGAGCACGCAGCTCGACCTGGTCCTCTGGGACGTGCTGCTGGAGTACCTGGGGCGCCACTCGCCGGTTTCCCCCCGCGTGGAGGGCCGGATCGTCATCCGGGGACCGGTGAGCGCGAAGACGGCCCACTGAGACCCGATTCGCGCCCCTTGGCGTGATTCGCGGGAAAAACCACTTGGCGACTTTTTACGGGAACGTCTTTGCAAAGCCATTGATTGAGCCATCGCCCCGAGGGCGATGGTACTTTCTGAGGGGCTGCCAGGGTTGCGCAACTGCATCCGGGCCCGCCCCGACCGTAGCATTCACGCTACCCGATCCGTCTCCCGGCACGGCCGAAAATGCCGGCAAACCCCAGTGAAAGTCGGATGATACGCTTGACGCCCCACTTCCGGGCCTTTCTGGCACCCCGGATGCAATCAAAGCATCCGGTCCGGTGAGGATGACGTCCGCCGCAGGCGTCGGCACCCTCCCGCCGGTTCGCGAAGCCCGAACAGGGTTGGCATCCCCGTTATCCGTCTTTCTCCCTCACGGAGGCACAGAGGCACAGAAAAATGCAAATTGTATTTAATAGAATCAACAATTTTTATGATTCTTCTCCGTGCCTCCGTGCCCCTGTGAGATCACAATCAGGACATTTTGCGAGGGCATCAAGATTGACGACTTCGGAAAAGCCCGGGAGCCGAACGGGAAAAAGCTTGAGCAGCCTTCGGTTGAGCCATTGCCCGGAGGGCGATGGTCCATATGGCGGGGGCATCAGGGGCGTGTCATGACGCGGATCGCCTTCGCCGTCTGGAACCAGCGCATCGCCCCGGTTTTCGACGTCGCCCGGCGGGTCCGGGTCGTCGAGGTCGAGGACGGGAAGATCCTCGACGATCGCGAGGAAGCGCTGGCCGAGGACCCGCCGGCCCGGAAGGCGCTGGACCTGGCCCAGCTCGGGGTGCGCGTCCTGGTCTGCGGGGCCATCTCGAGACCCCTGCACCTCCTGATCAACGCTGCCGACATCCGGGTGATCGCCTTCGTGGCCGGGGAAAGCTCCGAAGTGGTCCGGGCCTTTCTCGAGGGCCGCCTCGACCCCGACGCCTGGGCCATGCCCGGCTGCCGGGCCGGCGGCCGGCGCTGCCGACTGGAGGACAGGGAATATTTCGTACAGGAGGCTGCCATGAGGGGAAACCCGGGTGGAGGCGGGCAGGGAGGCGGACGCGGGGCGGGAACGGGTCAGGGCTCGGGCCCCGGGAATCGGGGAGGCGGTCGGGGCCGCGGCGGGCGTGGCCAGGGACAAGGAGGAGGCCGTGGCGGTGCGGGGGTCGGTGCGGGCTCGGGGGCCTCAGGCTTCTGCCGCTGCCTGAGTTGCGGCCACCAGGAACCGCACCGGCGAGGACTCCCGTGCGCCCAGATCCCCTGTCCGAAATGCGGGGCGGCCATGACCCGGGTCTTCTGAGCGCCGATCACCCGCTTCACCTTGGCATGGGCTGCGGCCTCCCCGCTCCCGGGGGCCGAGCGGGAGGGGCATCTGAATCCGGGGCGCCCCGCGGGGCATCCGTGAACTTACGTTCGACTCAATTTCAACCCAAGGAGGATGAATCATGGAAGACGTCAAGGGAACCGCCGTGTCGATGCCCCGGATCGGGGACCAGGCCCCCCCCTTCAAGGCGGTCACCACCCAGGGGATGATCGACTTCCCGGGCCAGTACGCCGGCAGCTGGGTGATCCTCTTCAGTCACCCCGCGGACTTCACCCCCGTGTGCACCACCGAGTTCATGACCTTCGCCACCATGGAAGCGCAGTTCGCCAGGGTCAACTGCAAGCTGGTGGGCCTGTCCGTGGACGGCCTCTTCAGCCACATCGCCTGGCTGCGCACCATCAAGGAGAAGATCGAGTACCGCGGGATGAAGGACGTGGAGGTGAAGTTCCCCCTCATCGAGGACATCACCATGGAGGTCTCCCGCCTGTACGGGATGATCCAGCCGGGAGAGAGTTCCACCAAGGCCGTGCGCGCCGTGTTCGTCATCGACCCCAAGGGCATCATCCGCACCATCATCTACTACCCGCTGAGCACGGGCCGGAACTTCGACGAGATCTACCGCCTGATCGTGGCCCTGCAGACGGCGGACGCCTTCTCCGTGGCCACCCCGGCGGACTGGCGCCCCGGCGACCCCGTCATCGTCCCGCCCGCCGGCTCCTGCGGCGTGGCCAAGGAGCGCATGGAGGGGCAGGCCGGCCTGAAGTGCTACGACTGGTTCTTCTGCACCAGGGAACTGAGTGCCGAGGAAATCGACGCCGCCGTCGCGAAGAAGTGAGTTGTGGCGCAAGCTTCAGCTTGCGTGGACGATCGAAGCCTTCGCGATTGTTCCCGTCCCGGCAGAAACCGACGGGAACCCCGACCGCGAAAACCCCGGGGGATGGGGGGCCGGTCCCCCCTTCCCCACACCCGACGGAGGGATTGCCATGAAAATCGTATTCACCACCACCGGGGAGGGGCTCGACGCCCCCCTGGACCCCCGGTTCGGCCGGGCGCCCCGCTTCCTGGTCTATGATCTCGACGACGACACGTTCACCGTGGTGGACAACTCCATCAACCTCAACGCCGCCCAGGGGGCCGGGATCCAGTCCGCGGAGACCGTGGCGCGGACGGGAGCGAAGGCCGTGGTGACCGGCCACTGCGGGCCCAAGGCCTTCCGGGTCCTCTCGGCGGCCGGCGTGAAGATCTACCCTTCCCCCGAGGCCACCGTGGCGCAGGCGCTCGCCGCTTTCCGCGCGGGCAAGCTTTCCGAGGCGTCCTCGGCCGACGTCGAAGGACACTGGGCGTAAACGGCGGCCGCTCCCGGCGAAGCCGCAACCCGTGCGCCGGGAGTGGGTCCCGCCGCTCGCGTTGCCCCGGTCCGGATGATACTCGACGGAAGACCGAAAGCGATCATGAAGACCTCTCTCGAATGCATTCCCTGCCTGGTGCGCCAGGCGCTGGACGTGGCCCGGCTGGCCTCCCCGGACCCCGCCGTCCACGAGACGGCGGTGCGCGACCTCCTGCGGCGGGCAAGCCGGGCGGACTTCCACCGCCCGCCGCCTTTTTTGGCCCAGCAGGTCCACCGCCGGCTGCGGACGCTGACGGGAGGGGTCGACCCTTACCGGGATTTGAAACAGCGCTTCACGCACCTGGCCCTGACCCTGGCCGAAGCGTGGCAGGAACGCCTGCACCGCCTTCGGGATCCCCTGGAACTCGCGATCCGCCTCGCCATCGCCGCCAACGTCATCGACCTGGGCGCCAAGACCGGGCTGACGGAGGCCGACCTGCCCCGGGCCTTCGAGCAGGCCGTCAACGCCCCGCTCAGCGGTGACGTCGAGACCTTCCGCTCCGCGGTGGCGGCGGCGGGCCGGATCCTCTTCCTGGCGGACAACGCCGGCGAGATCGTTTTCGATCGCCTCCTGATCGGGCAGATCGGGCCCGGCAAGGTGACCGTCGCCGTCCGGGGCGCCCCGGTGATCAACGACGCGACCCTGGAAGACGCGGCGGAGGCGGGCCTGACCGGCTTCGTCGAGGTGCTCTCCAACGGCTCCGACGCGCCCGGGACGATCCTGGAGGACTGCTCCGCGGCCTTCCGCCGTCGCTTCGACGCGGCCGACCTGGTGGTCGCCAAGGGCCAGGGCAACTACGAGACCCTGGCGGGTGCGACCCGGTCGATTTTCTTCCTTTTCAAGGTGAAGTGCCCCGTGGTGGCGGCCCACGCCGGCCTCCCCCTCGGGGCCCACGCGCTCCTGGCCCACCCCGCCCCGCCGGACACGGGGCATGAACACGGCGCCGGCGAAAGGAACGGAGGCGGCGCATGATCCTCGCCGTAGCCTCGGGCAAAGGGGGAACCGGGAAGACCACCGTGTCCGCGAACCTGGCGCGGGTGTTCGGACGCCCCGTGCAGGTCCTGGACTGCGACGTGGAGGCGCCCAACGGCCACCTCTTCCTGAAAGGGCCGCGGGTCGCCGAGGAAGTCGTCACCGTCCCCGTTCCCCGGGTGGACGCGGCCCGCTGCGACGGCTGCGGCGAGTGCGGGCGGTTCTGCGCCTTCCGCGCCATCGTCTCCTTCGGGACCGCGCCGCTCCTGTTCCCGGAGTTGTGCCACGCCTGCGGGGGGTGTGCCCGGGTATGTCCCCGGGGGGCCATCGACGAGGTCCCCCGCCGCCTGGGCGTGATCGAAACCTTCCAATCCGGCGACGTCACCCTCGTCGCGGGCAGCCTCGACGTCGGCGTCCCCACGGCCCCGCCCCTGATCCGGGCAGTCAAGGCCCGCCTGCGGCCGGGCATCCCCGCCATCCTGGACGCGCCGCCGGGGACCTCCTGCCCGGTGATCGCCACGATCCGCGGCGCCGATTTCGCCCTGCTGGTGACCGAGCCGACGCCGTTTGGCCTCCACGACCTCGAACTGGCCGTTGACATGGTGCGCCACCTGCGGGTACCCTTCGGCGTGGCGGTCAACCGCGCCGGGTCCGGTGACGACCGGGTGCACCGCTACTGCCGGGGGGAGAACATCCCGGTCCTGCTGGAAATCCCTGATGACCGCCGGATCGCCGAGGCTTACTCCCGGGGGGACCTGATGGTGGAGGCGCTGCCGGAGTACCGGGGCCTTTTCACGCGGCTGCGGGAAATCGTCGAGAGCAAGCCGCAGGAGGGAGAGAGGCAATGTCTGTAGTAGCAAAAAGGTGGTTTTTCGCTGCCCTGAACCCCGCCAGTGGATTCGGGAGTATGCGCACTTTGTTCTAATGAGCTTTTTGTGTATTCTCCGTGCCTTTGTGCCTCTGTGAGATCAGATTCAGGACTTCTGCGAGGTCATCAATGCTGACTTACGAATACGAATGCGAAGGATGTGGCAAGGTGGTCGAACAGCGCCGGAGCATCACTGCGGACCCGCTGTCGGAATGCCCCCACTGCGGCGGCAGGGTCCGCCAGTTGGTCACCGGGGGGGCGGGCTTCGTGATCAAGGGGTCGGGCGCAGCCGCCCCCCGGGGGCCCGAAGGCGGGGGATGCGCCCTGGAGCGGGAGGGCCTGACCTGCTGCGGCCGGGACGGCCGGTGCGGAAAACCTCCCTGCGGGGGCGAGCCATGAGGGAAATCGTCGTCGTCAGCGGCAAGGGGGGAACGGGCAAAACCAGCGTCACGGCGTCTTTCGCCGTCCTGGCCGAACAAGCCGTGGTCGCCGACTGCGACGTGGACGCCGCGGACCTTCACCTGGTCCTCGCCCCGCGGACCCTGGAGCGCCACGTGTTCCGCAGCGGCAACGAGGCCGTCATCCGGCCCTCCGACTGCACGGGGTGCGGGGAGTGCCTGTCGGTCTGCCGCTTCGGCGCGGTGCAGCGCCTCGACGACAACACCGGCCAAGCGGTCTTCGTCATCGATCCCGCCGCCTGCGAGGGGTGCGGCGTCTGCGTCCGATTCTGCCCGGCCCGGGCCATCGACTTTCCCGAGCGGGTCTGCGGCGAGTGGATGGTTTCCGACACCCGCTGCGGGCCCATGGTTCACGCCCGCCTGGGCGTCGCCGCGGAAAACTCCGGGAAGCTGGTGTCCACGGTGCGGCGGGAAGCCCGGCGCGTGGCCGAAGAAACCGGCCGCTCCCTCATCCTCGTGGACGGCCCGCCGGGGATCGGCTGCCCCGTCATCGCCTCGGTGACGGGGGCCACGGAGGTGCTCGTCGTCACGGAGCCCACCCTCTCCGGGGAGCACGACCTGGCGAGGGTCCTCTCCCTGGCCCGTCACTTCGGGGTCCCGACCGCGGTCTGCGTGAACAAGTGGGACATCAACCCGGAGCTGTCCGCGCGGGTCGAGGACGACGCGCGCGAGGCCGGGGCGCGGGTCGCCGGCCGTATCCGTTACGACCGGTCCGTCACCCGGGCCCAGATGGACGGGCAGGCGGTGGTTGAAGGGGGCGGGCCGGCGGCGGACGATATCCGCGCCGTCTGGGAACGCCTGGCGGCGGCTGAAACGACCGGCCGCCGGTGAAGCGGGCGGGACCGGATGGTTTCGCGACACGTCTGGAAACGGACGGAACTGTTCGGCAATTCGTTGGTTTGAGCCGTCGCCCGGAGGGCGATGGGACTTCTCGGGGATGTCAGGATATGATGCCATCGCCAAAAGTCCTTTTCTCTCACAGAGGCACTGAGGCACGGAGAAATGCAAATCGTATTTAATAGAATCAAAAATTCTTATGATTCTTCTCCGTGCCTCTGTGCCTCTGTGAGATCCGAATCCGGGCTTTTTTCGGGGTCGTCAGGATTTTACCAAGCTCATTTATCTCTTTGGAGGATCAATTGAAAACAGAAAACGTCGGGATGAACACCAAACTGGTCCACGCGGGCGTCTCGCCCGACCCCTACGGCAGCGTCGTGACGCCCATCTACCAGGTGTCCACCTTCGCCTTCGACAGCGCGCAGAACGGCGCGGACCGCTTCGCGAAGAAAGCGGACGGCTACATCTACACCCGGATCGGGAACCCCACGCTCGACGCCCTGGAAAAGTGCGTGGCGGAACTGGAGGGCGGGGTCGGCGGCATCGCCACCAGCTCCGGCATGGCGGCCGTGAACACCATCTACTCCGCCCTGCTCAAGGAAGGCGACCACGTGGTCAGCACCGCGTCCGTCTACGGCCCCTCCCGCATCCTCCTCGAACGGCACTTCAGCCGCTTCGGCGTCCGCTCCACCTTCGTGGACACCTCCGACCTCGAGGCTGCGCGGGCGGCCGTTCGCCCCGAGACGAAGCTGGTCTACATCGAGACGCCGTCCAACCCCATGATGCAGGTCACCGACATCGCCGCCATGGCGGAAATCGCCCACGCCGCGGGGGCGCTGCTGGCGGTGGACGGCACCTTCGCCTCGCCCTGCCTGCAGCAGCCGCTGCTCCTGGGCGCCGACGTGGTGATGCACTCGGTGACCAAGTTCATCAACGGGCACGCCGACGTGGTGGGCGGCATCCTGGCGGCCCGGGACCCCGGCGTTTACCAGCGGCTCCGGGACACCATGATCCTGACGGGGTGCAACATGGACCCGCACCAGGCCTTCCTGGTGCACCGCGGGATCAAGACCCTCTCGCTGCGGGTCGCCCGCGCCGAGGAGAACGCCATGGCCATCGCGAAGTGGCTGGAGCAGCGCCCGGAGGTGGAGTGGGTGCGCTTCGTCGGCCTGCCCTCCCACCCCCAGCATGAGGTGGCCCGCCGCCAGATGCGCGGTTTCGGCGCCATGATCAGCTTCGGGATGCGCGACGGCCTGGAAGCGGGGCGCCGCCTCATGGACAGCGTCAAACTGGCCACCCTGGCGGTTTCCCTCGGCGGCGTGGAAACGCTGATCGAACACCCGGCCTCCATGACCCACGCCGGCGTCCCCAGGGCCGAGCGCGAGGCCGCGGGGATCACCGACGGTCTCGTCCGCCTTTCCGTGGGCATCGAGGACCTGGACGACCTGATTCGGGACCTCGACCAGGCCTTCCGGGCCTGAGGGAGCCGGCCATGGACGTCCTCGTCATCGGCGGGGTCGCGGCCGGCCCCAAGACCGCCGCCCGGATCGCCCGCCTCCGGCCCGACGCCCGGATTACCCTCCTCGAGAAGGGGGAGTTCCTCTCCTACGCCGGTTGCGGGCTCCCCTACTACGTCTCGGGCGAGGTGAAGGCCCAGCGTGAGCTGATGGACACCCCGGCGGGGGTGCCGCGGGACGCCGCCTTCTTCCGCAGCGTCAAGAACATCGAGGTCCGCACCGGAACGGAGGCCGTCGAGATCGACCGCCCCGGCAAGCGGGTCCGGGCCCGGGACCACAAGTCCGGGACGGAGTCCTGGCTCCCCTACGACAAACTGGTGCTGGCCACGGGGGCCGTCCCCGTCATCCCGCCCATCCCCGGCACGGAACTGGGGAACGTCTTCACCCTCCACGGCATCCACGATGCCGAGGGGATCCGGGCACTGCTGGCCGAACGGAAGGCGCTGGACGTGGTCATCCTCGGCGGCGGCCTGATCGGCGTCGAGGCCACGGAGGCCCTGGCCGCCCACGGCTGCCGGGTGACCGTGGTGGAGATGCTCCCCCGGATCCTCGGCATGCTGGACCCGGAGGTGGCCCGGTTGGTGGAGCTTCACATGGAATCCAAGGGTGTCCGGGTGCTCACCGGCACCCGGGCTCTCGCCCTGGAACCGGCCCCGGACGACCCTCGCCGGGTCGGGCGCGTCCGGACGGAAGCAGGGGAGATCCCCGCCGGGATGGTCATCGTGGCGACGGGCGTCCGCCCCAATGTCGACCTGGCACGGCGGGCCGGGCTTGCCATCGGGGAAATGACCCGGGCCATCCGGGTGGACGACCGCCTGCGCACCTCCGACCCCGACATCCACGCGGCGGGGGACTGCGCCGAGTGCACCGACCGGCTGACGGGCCGCCCCGCCTTCGTCCCCCTCGGTTCCACCGCCAACAAGCATGGACGCGTGGCGGCCGACAACGTCTGTGGAGTGGATTCCGTCTTCCCCGGCATCCTGGGTACGGCGGTCTGCAAGGTCTTCGACTTCGCCGTCGCCCGCACGGGCCTGACCGAGGCCGCGGCCCGCGCGGAGGGCTTCGACGTGGTCACCGCCCTGGCCCCCGGCCCGGACCGGGCCCACTACATGCCCGGCTCCCAACCCCTGCTGCTCAAGCTCGTGGCGGACCAGGCCACCGGCCGACTCCTGGGCGTCCAGGCGGTGGGCCCCGGCGACGGGGCCAAGCGGGTGGACGTGGCAGCCACGGCCATCACGGCGGGCATGACCCTGGACGACGTGGCCGGGCTCGACCTCGCCTACGCCCCGCCCTACGCCCCCGCCATGGACAACCTCATCACGGCCGCCAACGTGGCCCGCAACAAGCGAAGCGGCCTCATGACGGGCATCACCGCGGAGGAGGCCCGCGCCCGGCTGGACCGGGGGGACGCCTTCGTGTTCCTGGACGTCCGCTCGCCCCGGGAGCATGCGGAAGTGCGCCTGCCCGGGTCGACGCTGGTCCCGCTGGGCGTATTGCGGAAACGGCTGGACGAGATCCCCCGGGACCGGGAGATCGTGACGTTCTGCAAGGTCTCCCTCCGGGGCTACGAAGCGGCCCGGATCCTTCAGGCCGCCGGTTTCCGCGACGTGAAAGTCCTCGACGGCGGCGTGGCCATGTGGCCCTACGCCGTCGAGCGTTGACAACAAGGAGGTTTTGTGACATCGAAATCCGATCCGTGCAGTGGCGGGACGACCTGCGGGACCGGGGGGCACGCCGCCCACCCGGCCCCCGGCGCCCTTGACGAGTACCTCCAGCAGCAGGCCCTCCGGGAGCGCCTCGCCCGAATCGGCCGCAAGATCGTGGTGCTTTCCGGCAAAGGCGGCGTCGGCAAGAGCACCGTCGCCGTCAACGTGGCCACCGCCCTCTCCATGGCGGGAAAGCGCGTGGGGCTGCTGGACGTGGACATCCACGGGCCCAGCGTCCCCACGCTCCTGGGCCTGGAGGGGGCGAAAATCCACGGGGACGAGAACGGCCTCCTCCCGGTGGAGGTGAACGGCCTGAAGGTCATGTCCCTGGGGTTTTTACTGGACGACCCCGACGAGGCCGTCATCTGGCGCGGTCCCATGAAGATGGGGGTGATCCGCCAGTTCCTCTCCGAGGTGGCCTGGGGCGACCTCGACGTCCTGGTCATCGACTCCCCGCCGGGGACCGGCGACGAGCCCCTCTCCGTCTGCCAGCTGATCGGGGACCTGCACGGCGCCGTGATCGTGACGACGCCCCAGCGCGTGGCCGCCGTGGACGTGCGCAAGTCCGTCACCTTCTGCCGGCGGCTCCGGGTCCCGGTGCTCGGGATCGTGGAAAACATGAGCGGTTTCGCCTGCCCGACGTGCGGCGAGGTGACCCCCATCCTGGGCTCGGGCGGCGGGCGGCGCATCGCCGCGGACATGAAGGTCCCCTTCCTGGGCTCCCTCCCCTTCGACCCCCGGATCGTGGCCGCCTGCGACGGCGGCCGGGCCTTCCTGCGGGACCACGGCGCGACCCCCGCGGCGGAGGCCCTTCACGAGGTCGCCCGAACCGTCCTGTCGCTGGACGGCCCCCGGACCGACGAGGCCCGGCAAGAGAAAACCAACCGAGAGGAGAACCGAACCATGAGAATCGCCATCCCCCTGGCCGACGGCAAGCTGGCCCTCCACTTCGGGCACTGCGCCCACTTCGCCCTCATCGACGTGGACCCGGGCGAAAAGAAAATCCTCCGGCGCGAGGACGTCGCCGCCCCGCCCCACGAACCGGGCAAGCTGCCGGCCTGGCTGGCGCAGCACGGCGCGAACGTCATCATCGCCGGCGGCATGGGCCAGCGCGCCCTGGCGCTCTTCGCCGAACAAGGCATCCAGGTGGTGGTGGGAGCCCCCCCGGAAGCCCCCGAGAAACTGGTGGCCGAGCACCTCGCCGGGACGCTCCGGGTGGGGGGCAACGTCTGTGACCACTGAAGAGCCCCTCACGCTCAGTGTGCGGAACAACCACGGCCGGTGCCTCCTGTGCGGGGACCGGAACCCCTGGTCCCTCAGGCTGTCCTTCCAGCCCGACGGCGAGGGGACGGTGGAGACCCGTTTCACCGGACACGGGGGACTGCAGGGCTACGACGGCATGCTGCACGGCGGCGTCATCGCCGCCCTGCTGGACGCCGCCATGACCCACTGCCTCTTTCACCAGGGGATCCAGGCCGTCACCGGCGACCTGCACGTCCGTTACCTCCACGCCGTCCCCTGCGACGCGGACCTGGAGATCCGGTCCCGGGTGACGGCCTCCCACCCCCCCCTGTACCGCCTCGAAGCGCAGATCCTGGTCGGCGGGCGCGTGGCGGCCTGGTCCGAGGCCAAGTTCGTCCGGCGGCGGAAACGGCCCGGGAAAGCGGATCGAGGGTGAAGGGTGAAGGGTGAAGGCTGTAGGCTGTAGGGGTGTAGGCTGTAGGCTGTAGGTCCGGAGAGCTTTTCAGCGGAGTCTTTGTCGCTATCACAATCGGTATTGCTATTGCTATCGGTATCGCTATCGGTATCGCTATCGGTATCGCTATCGGTATCGCCATCGCCATCGCCACCGCCATCGCCACCGCCATCGCCACCGCCACCGCCACCGCCATCGGCGTCGGCGTCGCCATCGCCGTGCGGAGTGCGGCGCGCAGGCTGCCGGAGCGCCGCTTTGACCGCGCCGCGCAGGCTGCCGGAGCGGCGTGGCCCTCGAGCGAACCCACGCGCTTTCCGGAAGCACAAACAAAAGAGCCTAAAAGCAATACTGCTCATTTAAGGATACTGATCAAGTAGTCGAGGATTCGAACCGGCTTTTTACTTTTGGAATTGCGAATGGGAAACTTACTCATCTTTCTCTTCACCCCTCTCGGGATCTTTCGTCCGCGG